>JAUIEZ010000172.1 GCA_030429665.1 Gammaproteobacteria bacterium
ATCGCGTCGACATAGGGATCGACCGGCGCCGATACCAGGTGTTGTTCGATGCGCGCCTCGCCATTTTCCGGGTCGCGGATGTTGCCGAACATTTCGAACATGCCGTACAACGGGCTGTCCAGTTCTCCCGTCATGTCCCCCGTTACGTATGTCACCGGGAGCAAGTCCTTGTGTTGGATGCTTGACTCTCGCGGTGCGTAGCTCAGTGACGCCACCTCCGACAACGGCACCAGGCGACCGTCGAGCGAGCGCAAGCGTACCGCCAGCAGCACGTCGATGTCGGCCTTGGCCGCTACGGGCAGTTCCAGCCGAATCGGTACGGCGTATTTCAACCCGGTATCGCGCAGGTAGGTAACGTCCTCTCCGCCGATCAGCGTCGATACCGCCTCGACCACGTCCGACTGATCGATTCCCAGGAGCGCGGCCCGTGACCGGTCCACGTTGACCAGCAGTCGCGGAGCGGGGTATTCGAGGGAATCGTCGACGTCGACGATATCTTCGGTCGATTCGAATACGTCGCGCATGCGCTGCGCGGTTTTCCGGCGGGAGCGTTCGTCAAAGCCGTAGACCTCGACGACCAGCGGCGCGAGCACGGGAGGTCCAGGCGGAACCTCGACCACCTTGATGGCGGCGTCGAACTTCTCCGCCAACGGCGCGATACGGCGGCGGATATCGAGTGCCACGTCGTGGCTCTTGCGCTCCCGTTCGGATGCGTGCTGCAGCGCCAGCTGCATGTCGCCGAGATGGGGCGACTGGCGCAGGTAGTACTGGCGCACCAGGCCGTTGAATCCGATCGGCGATGCCGTACCGGCATACGCCTGGTAGGCGGTGACCTCGTCCACGTCGAGTACCACGTCGCCAATTGCATCGAGGACGCGCATGGTCTGCTCCGCGGTTTCTCCTTCGTTCAGGTCGACAACGATCTGTATTTCCGACTTGTCGTCGAATGGCAGCATCTTGAGAACGACCGACGTGGAGTAGACCAGGGCCAGCGATGCCGCGATCAATCCCGCTACCACGATGGCCAGCAACCATCGATTCATCCTCGCGCGGCGGGAAGTGATGAATGGCGATAGACCGGCCTTGAAGACGCGGTAGAGGCGCGAGTCGAACTCTCCGTCTTCGGCGTGCGCGTGCGCCGCGTTGCTTCGTAACAGGTGCCGCGACATCCAGGGCGTAACCACGAACGCGATGATGAGAGAGATCATCATGCCCATGCTCGCATTGATGGGGATCGGGCTCATGTACGGTCCCATCAATCCGGTGACAAAAGCCATGGGCAGCAGGGCCGCGATCACCGTGAGTGTCGCCAGGATGGTCGGTCCGCCGACCTCGTCGACCGCGGCGGGTATTTTCTCGAGCAGCGTTTGAGTGCCGTGGTGGAGTCGCCTGTGAATGTTCTCCACCACGACGATGGCGTCGTCGACCAGGATGCCGATGGAGAAAATCAATGCGAACAGCGACACGCGGTTGATGGTGAATCCCACCGCCCAGGAGGCGAACAACGTGGCCGCCAACGTGATAACCACCGCGTTGCCGACGACGATGGCCTCGCGCCAGGTCATGGTCAGCAACACCAGCAACACCACCGATGCCGTGGCGAAGACGAGTTTCAGGATGAGCGTCTGTGCCTTGTGATCGGCCGTCTCGCCGTAGTTGCGGGTGACCTCGTACTCGACGCCTTCGGGTATGACGACTTCGTCGAGGGCGGTCATTCGTTCGATCAACTCTTCGGCCAGGACGACCGCGTTGACGCCCGGTTTCTTGGCGACCGCCAGCGTCACCGCGGGATGGCGAAAGGTACTGCCGCCGTCGTCGACGAAGGCGTGCTGCACGTAGGCTTCGCCCGGGTACGGTCCGTGCACGATTTCGGCGACGTCCGACAGGTAGACCGGCCGGCGCCCCGATACACCGACCACCAGGTCGCCCACCTGGTCGGCGTTGACGAGGAAGTCCCCCGCGCGCACCTCGATGCTGGCGCCGTCGGCCACCACCGCGCCGGCTTCCGTTGACACGTTGGCCGCGCCGAGAGAGCGGCGCAGGTCGTCCAGCGAGAGATGGGTGCCGGCCAGCGCGAGCGGGTCGACGAGCACGTGTACGACTTGTTCCGGCGCGCCGATCGTATACACGTCACGGGTACCGGAAATGCGCTTCAACTTGCTCTCCAGCGCATGGGAGACGCGGGACAGTTCGAAGGCGCCGAACTCGGGCTGCTCCGACCACAGGGTGAAGGAAACCACCGGCACGTCGTCGATACCACGTGGCTTGACGATCGGCTGACCCACGCCCAACGCTTCCGGAAACCAGTCGCGGTTCGAGAAAACCTTGTTGTACAGCCGCACGATGGCGTCGGTATTGTCCTCGCCGACGCGAAAACGAATCGTCAACACGGACATGCCGGGCCGGGACACGGAGTAGATGTGCTTGATCCCCTGTATCTGGGAAAGCACCTGCTCGGCCGGCGTGGTGACCAGCCGTTCGACTTCGGAAGCGGAAGCGCCCGGGAACGGTATGAACACGTTGGCGAACGTGACGTTGATCTGCGGCTCCTCCTCGCGCGGCGTCACGAACACGGCGAATATTCCCAACAACAACGCCACCAGCGCGAGAAGCGGCGTGATCTGGCTATCGACGAACGCAGCCGCGACGCGTCCGGAGATTCCCATGCCCGCCTTGCTCACCGGTTCGAGCCCCGTGCCAGCGCCATGGCGTGTGCCGGGTCGAGCGCCACGCGCTCTCCCTCATCGAGCCCCGAGAGAATCTCCACCGTGTCGTCGGCGTCGACCTCGCCGGCGCGCACGTAACGAAGCGCCGGCACGCCTTCCTCGTCGACCACGTAGACGCCCGTGACCTCGCTGCGATGCACCAGCGACCGGGCCGGCACCGACAGGCGCAGACGTTCTCCCACGGTAAAAGCCACCTTGATCAACATGCCCGGATAGACGCCGTGAATGTTGGCCGGCAGCGCGATGCGTACCGCGACCGTGCCGGTCTGTTCGGCGGCGTAGGGAAAAACCGTCACCGCGGTCGATGCGATGGCCTCCTCGCGGCCCGGCACCATCACGCGCGCGGCACTCAACCGGTCGGAAGACGGCGACAATCGCTGGGGCAGGTGCACCACCGCGCGCAGTTTCTCCAGGGAGAAGCCCGACATCAGCGGCGTGCCGACGTTGGCGGTTTCGCCGACCTCGATGTGCCGCGCCGTGACGATACCGCTGTACGGGGCGCGCACGCGGGTGTATTCGAGTTGCTGCTCGATACGCGCGATCACCGCGTCGGCGGCATCGAGCGCGCCGCGCGATGCGTCGAGCTCGGCGCGAGCGCTGTCAAGATCGGCCTGGGAAGCGGTATTTCTGGCGCGCAGGTTCTCGATGCGGTCGAAATGTGCCTGCGCCGCCTGCAGCCGCGCGTTGGCCGCCTGTCGGGTCGCCCTGGCTTCGCGCAGCCGCGCGCGATACTCGGTGTCATCGAACTCGATCAGCAGCGCGCCGACCTCGACCTGGTCGTCCACGTCGAAGTGAATTGCCGTCACTCGCGCGGTCACCTGGGCCGACACCGTCGACTGGTTGACCGCCTCGATCACCCCGTCGAGCACATGTTCGCGGGCGACCGATCGGTACTCGGCCGGGACGGTCTCGACGCCCGACTGCGCGAGTGCTGTCGAGACGGCCAGCGCGGCCGCTAATCCCGAACCCGCTATCGTCCACCAGATTTTTCTCACGAAACTCAACCTCCGTCGTGCCAGCGGCGCGCGACGTGCCTTTTTCGCGCGCAAATGGCGTTGATGACTTGCGGCCGGAGGGATGGGCTACAATGCCCGACATCCGTCGACCAACCGCACGAACAATCCAATCGGCATTTCCATGATTCGCACGGTCCTCGTCCTGGCAATTGCCGCCGGCCTCTCCGCCCGGGCCGTTGCCGATCCCGCGCGTCTCGAGTTTGCCACCATCGCCGACGGCCGCGACGTCGACGGCGGCCGTTTTGCCGTCGTGGTCGGCGATGCATCGTTGGCCGTGACGTCGCCTGGCGACCTTGATCGCGCGGCGGTCGTATTCCGGCGTGACGGCGGCGAAGTCGTCTTCATCGACCACGCGCGTCACGAGTACGTCGTCATGACCGAAGCCTGGCTGGCCGACGCCGCGGAGCGGGCCCGCGCGGCCGCCGAAGCGACCCGCCGGCGACTCGATCAACTGCGCGACTCGTCCTCATCGTCAGGCGGCACGTCCCTGGACAGTGCCTCCGCCATGATGCGGATGATGCCACTCATGGGCGGGGCCGCGTCTGCGCCCGGTCAATCCGGGGCCGACTACCGGCCTCGCGGCCGCCAATCCGAATACAACGGCCTGGTCTGCGACCAGTTCGACGAGATCGTCGACGGCCGCAAGGCCAGGGTCGTCTGTCTGTCCGCCGCCGAAGCGATCGGCCTCGATGACGAGAAGACCGCTCTCGTCGAGGCGTTTCTCGCCACGCTCGCCCGAATGCGACGCGCCGGTCTCGACGAGTTCGGCTTCAAGCCGCCGCCGCTGACCATGGCCGGTGAAACCTTCGAGGGGATTCCAATCGTCGCAACGGACCCGGACAGTAACGGATACCTCCTGGTCGGTCCGGCTTCCGACGCCAACGGCAACGCGTTGCTCGAGGTGCCATCGAACTACCTGGAAGCGAAAATACCGCTCTATGGCTTCTGATCCCGATGTTGAATCAACGCCTGGTGGCGTCAATCCATTGGCAAATCTATTTTAGGGATTAATAATATACTTATCAATAGCGTTTTGGCAGTCGAATACCACCGTCTCGGCGGGTCGGTTCTCGAAGCGAGTTCGCGCTAGTCCGTCGGTGTGGAAACGCCCCGCGTCGGGCAGGCGAATCCCAACTCCAGCGAGAGGAATCCGACGACGTCGCGGACGACGGGAATGGAGGCGGCGATGGGGCAGGCGAAGGCACGAATTTGATCGAAGCAGGCAGCAACGGGTCCGCCAAGCCGATTCTCGTCAACGGCGCGGGCCGCGGCAAAAAGTTCGCTCGACGCCGACGTGGCCGGTTCGGCGGCACCGACCGGAGGGTTGATCGTCGCGAGCGCGACGAGTCCGATCATGGCCATTCGACGGCGAATTATTTTTTTCACGTTCGCCTCCTCCTGTAAAAGCACGATGATATTAAGGTTATGAGTCGTCCCATGCAACCGCCGCGCGATGACTGTTCCGGCCGCGCGCCGCGTGGCCGCCGCGCCGTGCTGGCCGCGCTCGTTGCGTCGTGCCTGGCGTCCGCGCACTGGCCGGCGAGCGCCAGGGCAGGGAACCTCGTCGACCTCGCATCGAGGCCGGCCGCGCCGGATTTCGTGCTGCAGGATATAGACGGGCGAGTGCACCGGTTGTCGCAAATGCGCGGCGCGGTGGTCCTGATCAACTTCTGGGCAAGCTGGTGCGCCCCATGCCGCGCCGAGATGCCGTCCCTGGAGCGGCTCAGGCAGCGGGTCGATGAAAAGGATGTTCGAATCCTCGCGGTGAACCTGGGAGAGCGCCGCGAGGCGGTGACGCGGTTCGCCGCCAGCCTCGATCCGGCGCCGACCTTCGACATTCTACTGGACCGGGAGTTGCACGCCTCGCGAAGCTGGCCCACGCGGGTTCTGCCGATAACCTATATCGTCGACAAGGGCGGGCGGGTCACCCACGTCTCGAGAGGCGCGCGCTACTGGGATGGCGCCGAAGTGGTGGAACTGATCCACGCGCTCAGCCGCGCTCCCGAAGACGCCGACTCCTGACTCCTGGCGCGCGGGCAACCGCGATCGCGAAAACATGAATACCTATGGACGATCTCAGCGCCTGGCAGTATGCCGCCATCGCCGTAACCTTTGTCTGGAGCGGATTCGTGCGCTCCGGACTGGGCTTCGGTGGCGCTGCCTTGACGCTGCCGCTGTTGCTCCTGGTGGTGGACAACCCGGTCGTGTTCCTGCCGGTCATCTCCATTCAACTCCTGGTTTTTTCCTTCGCCACGGTGGGGATGCGCCTGGGCCGCGTCGACTGGCCGTTTCTCGGGCGAAGCCTGGCGGCGATCCTGCCCTTCAAGATCGCCGGTGTGATCGGGCTGCTCAATCTGCCGTCCGGGATCCTGACGATCATGGTCTACCTGATCACCGGGTTTTACGCCGTCTCGTATATTCTCGGCATCCGGTTCACAAGCCGCAGCAAGGCCATGGACTTCACGCTGTTCGCGGCCGGCGGGTACGTGAGCGGCACCTCGCTCGTGGGCGCGCCGCTCATCATCGCCGTGTACGTGAAATACGTCGCTCGCGAGAAGCTGCGCGAAACGCTGTTCGTCCTCTGGTTCGTGCTGGTGGTCATCAAGCTGGCGGGATTCGCGTGGACCGGCACGGACTTGCAGTTGATTCACCAGCTCTGGCTTTTTCCGGCCGCGCTGGTTGGTCATTTGCTGGGCCTGCGTTTTCACGCCATGCTCGGCCGCGTGGAGCCCGACGCTTTCCTGCGAATCGTGGGCGCGGCGCTTCTGGCCATTACCGTGGTCGGACTTGCCACCGCGCTGTGGCCGCAGACGTCGGCGACGTGACCGCTCGGGGCGCTTGAGTCCGGGCGGGCAAACCGCCATATTTAGACCAGTTAACCATCCACCGGTCACGAGGCCCCATGGCAGATCCCCTTAAGACGGCCCAGTCACAACTGCTCGAGCCGGCCGGCCTGGACGACAATCACGTCGGCCAGCTGCTCGGCGCGCTCGCTTCCCACCAGATCGACTACGGCGACCTGTATTTCCAATACACGAGCCACGAGGGCTGGTCGCTGGAAGACGGACGCATCAAGTCCGGCAGCAGCAATATCGACCAGGGCGTAGGGATTCGTGCGATCAGCGGCGAAAAGACCGGGTTCGCCTACTCCGACGAAATCGACATGCGAGCGCTCACCCACGCCGCGCGCGCGGCCCGGGAGATCGCATCGGCGGGCGGCTCGGGTCGGATCAGCGCCGGCGGCGTCGCGGCGCGCGGTCATGACGCCACCCTTTACCGGCCGCTCGACCCGGTCGCGAGCTTGCCCGACGCCGACAAGGTCGCGCTGCTCAAACGCGTCGAGAAGGTGGCGCGCGACGCCGATCCGCGCGTCAGCCAGGTGATGGCCTCGCTGGCGGCCGTACGCCAGACCGTGCTCATCGTGCGACACGACGGCACCATGTCCGCCGACGTGCGTCCGCTGGTGCGATTGAACGTGACCGTCATTGCCGAGCAGGACGGGCGTCGCGAGCAGGGCTCCCACGGCGGCGGTGGCCGCGTGGACTACGGATTCTTCCTGGCCGAGGGACGTGCCGAGCACTACGCCCGCGAAGCGGTGCGCCAGGCGCTGGTGAACCTCGACGCGGTGGACGCGCCCGCCGGCACCATGACCGTGGTACTCGGTCCCGGCTGGCCTGGCATACTGCTCCACGAGGCCATCGGTCACGGACTCGAGGGCGACTTCAATCGCAAGGGCAGTTCGGCCTTCTCCGGGCGCATCGGCGAGCGGGTCGCTTCCAGCGAGTGCACGGTGGTGGACGACGGCACGCTGCCCGATCGGCGCGGCTCGCTCAACATCGACGACGAGGGTACGCCCACCCAGAATACCGTGCTCATCGAAAACGGCATCCTCAAGGGTTACATGCAGGATACGCACAACGCCCGCCTGATGGGGGTTTCGCCCACCGGCAACGGCCGGCGCGAATCCTATGCCCACCTGCCCATGCCGCGAATGACGAACACGTACATGCTCGCAGGCGAGCACGATCCGGGCGAGATTCTCGCCTCGGTGGACAAGGGCCTGTACGCGGTCAGCTTCGGCGGCGGCCAGGTGGATATTACGTCGGGCAAGTTCGTGTTCTCCGCCAACGAGGCCTACCTCATCGAGAAGGGAAAGATCGGTGCGCCGGTGCGCGGCGCTACCTTGATCGGCAACGGCCCGGACGTGCTTACCCGCGTCAGCATGGTAGGCAACGACCTCGAGCTCGACAGCGGGGTGGGTACCTGCGGCAAGGAAGGGCAGAGCGTACCGGTGGGCGTCGGTCAGCCGACGCTGCGCATCGACGGCATCACCGTCGGTGGCGTCGCGGTTTGAAAGTCATGGCAAGCAACAACAAAGAGACCGAGTTCGTGAGCGGAAACCCGGCAACGAACAGCGACGCGCCCGCACCCATCAACGAACAGCGGTTGCACGACGTCCTGGATCTCGCCCTGAAGCACGCCGAGTCGCGCGGCGCCGACGGCGTCGAGGCGGTGTCGAGCAGCGGCGAGGGCCTGAACGTCAACGTGCGAATGGGCGAACTGGAGACCATCGAGCACAACCGCGATCGCGGACTGGTCGTAACGGTTTACTTCGGTACCCGGAGCGGTTCGGCGAGTACGTCGGATTTCGCCGCGGACGCGGTCCGCGCGGCGGTGGAGGCCGCCTGCAGCATTGCCGCGTTTACCGAGGACGACGCGGCCAATGGCCTGCCCGATCCGGACACGCTGGCGACCACCTTTCCCGACCTCGACCTGTACCACCCCGTCCACCTCTCGGTGGACGAGTGCCAGGCGCGCGCCCTCGCCTGTGAAGATGCCGCGCGCTCGGTGGACGCGCGCATCGTCAACTCCGAGGGAGCATCGATGTCCGTGGATCGCGGCATCGACATACTCGCCAATTCACTCGGCTTTCGCGGTATCACGAGAAAAACGCGGTACTCCATCAGCTGCGCGGTCATCGGCAAGACCGACGCCGGCATGCAGCGCGACTACTGGTACCACACCACGCGCAGCCCCGACGACCTGCCTTCCAGCGAGTCGGTGGGCGAAACCGCCGGCCGCCGCACCGTGCGGCGGCTCGATGCGCGGCGCGTGAAAACCGCCCGCGTGCCGGTTCTGTTCGAGGCACCGGTCGCGTCCAGCCTGCTGTCCCACCTCGTCGGCGCCATCAGCGGCGGCGCGCTTTACCGCAAGGCGTCGTTTCTTCTCGACCACGTGGGCAAGCAGATCTTCCCGGCCGGCACGCGAATTCACGAGCGTCCGCTCATGGTTCGCGGCATGGGCAGCGCCGCGTTCGACAACGAAGGCGTGGCGACGCGTGAGCGCGACATCGTCAGCGAAGGCGTATTGCGCGGCTACGTACTCGGAACCTACTCGGCGCGGCGGCTGGGACTGGCGACCACCGGCAATGCCGGCGGCGTCCACAACCTGTGCATCGATTCCGGCTCCATGGATTTCAAGGCGTTGCTCGCGCAGATGGGCACCGGCCTGCTCGTCACCGAGATGGCCGGATTCGGCGTCAACAACGTCACCGGCGACTACTCAAGGGGCGCGGCCGGTTTCTGGGTGGAGAACGGCGAGATCCAGTACCCGGTGGAAGAACTCACCATTGCCGGAAACCTGAAGGACATGTTCAAGGGAATCGTCGCGGTGGGATCCGACGTCGATCTTCGCGGCAACTTCCACACGGGCTCGATTCTCATCGATCGAATGACCGTGGCGGGGGAGTAGGACGCCTGCCGACAGCCGCTCCGGCCAGAGGATTTCGACAGGGCCATTCGAATTCCGGTTTCGG
>JAUIEZ010000173.1 GCA_030429665.1 Gammaproteobacteria bacterium
GAATGGAAATCCGGGAAGGAATGACGTTCACCGTCGAACCGATGATCAACGCCGGGCGCAAGGAAACGCGCCTGCTCGCCGACGGCTGGACCGTGGTCACGCGCGACCACAGCCTGAGCGCCCAGTGGGAGCACACCATCGCCGTCACTACCGACGGGTTCGAGGTGCTGACGCTGTCGGAAGGCGCGCGACTCTAGTGACGTCGATCCCGCGTCCGAGTCCATGAGCGCCCGGCTCAACCGCAAGGATCTCCTTGACGTCGAGACCTTCCGATCCGCCGCGCTGGCGGCGGAAAATCCCATCCCCTTGTTCAAGGAGGCGCTCGGCAACGGTCGCGACCTGCTCCACGAGTTTCACCTCGGCGGCGGCGCGCCGGCGGTCGAGGTGACCCAGCATACCTGGCTCGTCGACAAGCTGCTGGAGGTGGCGTGGGAAATCGCCGTCCGCGACCATCCCGGGCGCGACGGCGCCGCGTTGATCGCCGTGGGAGGCTACGGGCGCGCCGAACTGCACCCCTATTCCGACATCGACCTGCTTCTGCTGCTGGAGAACCGGGCCAACAAGGAAACAACCGCGTTCGCCGAACACCTGGTACGGTTTCTCTGGGACATCGGGCTGGAGGTCGGCCATAGCGTGCGCAATCTCAAGCAGTGCGTCAGCGAAGCGCGCGACGACCTAACCGTGGTGACCAACCTGATGGAGAGCCGCCACCTGTGCGGCGACGCCGATCTGCATCCGCAGTTGGTGGCACGAATCGGGCCGCACCGCATATGGCCGGTGCGCCGGTACTTTGCCGAGAAGTTTCGCGAGCAGCAGTCGCGCTACTCGCGCTTCGAGGACACCGCCTACAACCTGGAACCTCACGTGAAGGAGGGGCCGGGGGGCCTGCGGGACATCCAGATGATCCTTTGGGTGACCCAGCGCTACTTCGGGGCGGGCGGCTTTCGCGAACTGGTCGAACGCGGATTTCTTACCCAGGACGAGTATCGCAGCCTGTTGCGCAGCCGAAATTTCCTCTGGCGCCTGCGCGCCAGCTTGCACTGGTTGGCCGGGCGCCGCGAGGACCGTTTACTGTTCGACTACCAGCGCGAAATCGCCCAGGAGTTCGGATACCTGGACAAGCCGGGCAATCTGGCGGTAGAGCAGCTAATGAAGCGCTATTACCGCACCATCAAGGAGTTGCACCTGCTCAACGAGATCCTGCTGCAGCACTTCCAGGAAGCGATACTCAAGCGGGGCCGCAGCAAGTCCGTGCTGATCAACCGGCGCTTTCGCACCGTGGACGGGTTTCTCGAGGTGATCTCCGAGCGGGTGTTCGAACGCCGGCCGTTCGCGCTGCTCGAGATGTTCCTGATCCTGCAGCAGAACCCCGAACTGAAGGGCGTGCGTGCCCAGACCATCCGCCTCGTACGCGCGAACCTGCACCGCATCAACGCCGAGTTTCGGCGCGACTTGCGCTGCACCAGCCTGTTCATGGAAATCTTTCGTCACAGCTCGGGGCTCACGCACACGCTGCGCACGATGAACAACTATGGCGTGCTGGGCGCCTACCTGCCCGAGTTCGGCCGTGTCGTGGGCCAGATGCAGCACGACTTGTTCCACGTCTATACCGTGGACGCGCACCTGCTGTTCGTCGTGCGCAACCTGCGGCGCTTCGCGGTGCAGAAGCACCACCATGAATTTCCTCTCGCCAGCGAGATCATTTCGAACCTGTTCAAGCCCTTCCGGCTCTACCTTGCCGGCCTGCTCCACGACATCGCCAAGGGGCGCGGCGGCGACCATTCCGAGCTGGGCGAGAAGGATGCCTACCGCATCTGCAAGCACCACGACCTGTCCGACTACGACGCGCGCTTCGTCGCCTGGCTGGTGCGAAACCACCTGTTGATGTCGTGGACCGCGCAGAAGCAGGACATCACCGATCCGGACGTCATCAACCGCTTCGCGTCGCAAGTCGGTGACCAGGAACACCTGGACAACCTGTACCTTCTCACCGTCGCCGATATTCGCGGCACCTCGCCGCACGTGTGGAACACCTGGAAGGGACAGCTGCTGTACGACCTGTACCGGGCCACGCGCCGCGCCTTGCAGCTGGGGTTGAACGAGCCGGTCAATCTCGACCAGCAGATTCGGGACATCAAGCGTGACGTGATGCACATCATGCCCCAGTCATCGCTCAACAAGAAGGGCGTGGAAACATTCTGGGAGCAACTCGAGAGCGACTACTTCGTGCGCAACGACCCCGATACCATCGGCTGGCACAGCGAGGCCCTGATGAATGCGCGCGCCAGCGAGATTCCCATCGTCGAGGTGCGGCACCTGGCCCGCCTGGAAGCCCTGCAGTTCGTGGTGCTGGCACCGTATTCCGGCCAATTGTTCGCAAACGTCGCCGGCGCGTTCGAGCGCTTGAGGCTGTCCATCGCCGACGCCCGCGTGCATCGGCTCGACTCGGGCATGGTACTCCTGGCGTTCCTGGTCCTGATCGACAAGAACACGGAAACCCGCGCCTCGGCGCTACAACTCCTGGCGCGAAGCCTTCGATCGAAGATCCTCAAGCCCGACGGCAACGCAGCCCATAGCACGCGCCGCGTGCCGCGCGCCCTGAAGCATTTTCCAACGCCGACCAAGGTATCCATCGAAACCCATCCTTCCGGCAACTACTCCATCATGGAGCTCGTCACCCGAGACCGGCCGGGCCTGTTGCACGTGGTCGCCACCGGACTGATCGACTGCAAGGTGGAACTGATCTCCGCGCGGGTCAGTACGTTCGGAGAACGCGTCGAGGACATATTCCTGATCACCAATCGCGACGACGAGCCGGTCACCGACGAGCAGCAATTGCATTGCATCGAACACCGGATCGTTGACCTGCTGGACAATCCCGAGAAGAAAAGCGCGTAAGACGCCGACCGCGAATCCGCCCGAACGAACCCATCGTCGGCCGACCGCTCGCGCCCAGCGGTCGAGGTAGCTGCCCGCGAGGGGATTCTCTATACTCGCAAATCGGGAAGCCGGAGCTATTTTTTCATTAGTCTATCCACAATACTTCAAGGAAATTCACGCAATGGCAGACCTGAAGACCACCATCGAGACGGCGTTCGAAGCACGGGCCGACATCAATCCGGGCAATGCATCCCCCGAGGTTCGCGACGCCGTCGAAGAGGCCATCGACCAACTCGACCGCGGTAAAGCACGCGTCGCCGAGCCCACGAATGGCGGCTGGGTTGTGAATGAATGGTTGAAAAAGGCGGTTCTCCTGTCGTTTCGCATCAAGAACAACCGCGTCATCAGGGACGGGTACAGCAACTACTACGACAAGGTGGACTGCAAGTTCGCCGATTTCGGCGCCGCCGACTTCGACGCGGGCGGCTTCCGCGTCGTACCGACCGCCAATGTACGGCGCGGCGCCTACATCGCGCCCGGCGTGGTGCTGATGCCGAGTTACGTCAACATCGGCGCCTTCGTCGGCGAAGGCACCATGGTGGACACCTGGGCAACCGTGGGTTCGTGCGCGCAGATCGGACGCAACGTCCATTTGTCCGGCGGCGTGGGCATCGGCGGCGTGCTCGAACCGCTGCAGGCGGGACCGACGATCATCGAGGACGATTGCTTCATCGGCGCGCGCAGCGAGGTTGTCGAGGGCGTGGTCATCGGCGCCGGCTCGGTGATATCCATGGGCGTATTCATCGGACAGAGCACGCGCATCCTGGACCGCGAAACAGGCGAGATCACCTACGGCAGCGTACCGCCGGGCTCCGTGGTGGTGTCCGGATCGATTCCCGCGAAAGACGGGTCGCACAGTCTCTACTGCGCCGTGATCGTGAAAAAGGTGGATGAAAAAACCCGCGCCAAGGTCGGCATCAACGAACTGCTGCGCAACGTCTGAACGGACTTGCGATGCGGATTGAACGGAAACGGACGCGGTGACTAACTCTCTCAACCTGGACATGGCCTGCGGTTCGGACAAGGGCAAGGTCCGCGCGCGAAACGAAGATCACGTTCGCATCCTGCCCGAACTGGGCCTGGTCGTACTTTCCGACGGCATGGGGGGACACAAGGCCGGCGACGTCGCCAGCCAGATCGCGGTCGACTGTATCGGCAATCTGTGGCGCGACACCTGCGATGACGCCAGCGGCGTGCCGCCCTCGGGACCCCGGCGCAGTGACGACCTGCTCGATGCCGTTACCGAGGCGAACGAACAGATCTACACGCTTTCGAAGAACAACCCGGAATTCCAGGGCATGGGCGCGACGGTCATCGCGGCCCATTTCGACAGCGACGGCCTGTGCGCGATACACCTGGGTGATTCGCGGCTATACCGCTTCCGTCGCGGCCAGCTTCAACAGTTGACCATCGATCACACCCACGCCCAGGAATCCATTCGACTCGGACTCATTTCCGCCGAAGAGGCCCGGGGCGGCTATGGGTGGAACCTCCTGCTCAAGGCACTCGGTGTCGACTCGACCATCGAGCCGGACCTTGTATCCGCCCAGATGCAGGCCGGCGACATCTACCTGCTCGGCTCCGATGGCCTGACCGACGCGGTCAGCGACGACGAACTCCGCACGCGCATCGCGCTCGGCGAGCACAACCTGCCCGATATCGTCGAGGATCTCATCGATCTCGCCAATGCCAACGGCGGACCGGACAACATCTCGGTGGCGCTGGTGCGAGTGATCTCGATCTAGGCCGCACACCACACCGATCGAAACCGGGATTCAAGTTGGATCGGTGGGCGGAATCGATAGCGCGGCCAGAACGCTGCCGTAGAACCAGCGGTTCGACCGCTTCACGTTCCCGGTCGCGGGCAAGGCACGCGGTCTAGAAACCCAGTTTCGCCAGGGCTTCCGGCAGGCGCGCCACGGCGCTGACCTCGATATCCAGCGCGCGCGTGCCAGTTCGATTCGCCGCGGGTACCACGGCTTTCCTGAAGCCCAGTTTCTGCGCTTCCTTCAATCGCTCCAGTGCGCCCTGCACCGGACGCAACTCGCCGGACAGGCCGATCTCTCCGAACACGATCAATTCGCGCGACAACGCCCGATCCGCCAGGCTGGACAAGACGGCCAGCAGGACCGCCAGGTCCACGCCCGGCTCGGTGACCCGCACGCCGCCGACCAAGTTCACGAATACGTCCTGGTCGCCCAGGGCGTACCCGGCATGCCGGTGAAGCACCGCCAGCAACATGCTCAAGCGGTTCTGGTCGACGCCGATACCCAGTCGGCGCGGGTTCGCCAGGCTGCTCGAGTCGACCAGCGCCTGCACCTCCACCAGCAGCGGGCGGGTGCCTTCCCAGGTGGCGAAGGCGATGCTGCCCGGCGCCGACTCGGTGCTGCGGTTCAGGAAGATCGCCGAGGGGTTGGTCACGTCACGCACGCCGCGATCGGTCATCGCGAACACGCCGATCTCGTTCACCGCGCCGAAACGGTTCTTGACGGCGCGGATCAACCTGAAGCGGCTGGAGCGATCGCCCTCGAAGTAGAGCACCGCGTCCACCATGTGCTCGAGGACCCGCGGTCCGGCCAGGTTACCTTCCTTGGTGACGTGGCCCACCAGGATCACGATGCACTGGTGCTGCTTGGCGTACGCCACCAACCGCGCCGCGCATTCGCGCACCTGGGTGACGCTGCCCGGCGCCGATGTGGAGGTATCGCTGTACAACGTCTGCACCGAATCCGCCACCAGCACCGCGGGCGTTCGCGCGCGGGCCGCGTCCAGGATTCGCTCGACGTCGTTCTCCGCCAGCAGCTCGAGCTCCCCGTCGCGGCAGGACAACCGCTCGGCGCGCATGGCCACCTGCTGCAGCGACTCCTCGCCGGTGACGTAGAGGGCCGGGCGCGACTTCGCGAGGTGGTGCAACCCCTGCAGCAACAGGGTCGACTTGCCGATTCCGGGATCGCCGCCGATCAGCACCACCGAGCCCGGCACGAGGCCACCGCCAAGCACGCGATCGAGCTCGGCCGAGCCGGTCGAAAGACGCGGCAAGTCCTCGGTGTCGATTCCGCTCAGCCTGACCGGCGACGCGCGGCTCGCGTTGGGTCGCCGGGGCGTCGCCCGGGCGGGCGCCGGCGCCTCGTCCAGGCTGTTCCAGGCGCCGCAATGCTGGCATTGGCCACTCCACTTGGGATGCTCGCCGCCGCATTCCCGGCAATAGAACACTTGCTTCGGCGCCGCCATCAAACCTCCACGCGTACCGGGCGGGCGCTCAATCGACAAAACAACTCGTAGGCAATCGTGCCGCAGTGGGAGGCCACCGTTTCCGCCGGCAGCCCCCGTCCCCAGAGTACGACACGCTGATGGGGGTCGACGTCCGGCAGATCGGTCACGTCCACCACCAGGCTGTCCATGGAAACGCGCCCGATCAGCGGCGCCACGCCCTCGGCAAACCGCACGGGCGTACCGCCCGGTGCGTGCCGCGGGTAACCGTCGCCGTAGCCGCAGGCGACCACTGCGGTGCGAGTCGGCCGCTCGCAAACGAAGGTGCCGCCGTAGCCGATCGGTTGGCCCACACCGAACTCCCGCAGCGCGAGAATGCGGGCGGTAAACGTCATCACCGGCTCCAGACCCTCGTCGGGGCCGGTGCGACCGTCCACCGGGCACACGCCATAGAGCATGATGCCCGGGCGAACCATGTCGTAGTGCGTCGCCGGCCACGCCATGACCCCGGCGGAATTGGCCAGACTGAGGGGATAACCGAGCGGGGCGCTCGCCGCCTCGAAGCACTCGATCTGCTTCATCGTGCACGGATCGCTGGTGTCGTCGGCGTTGGCGAGGTGACTCATCACAGCGGTAATGACGATACCGCGCGACTCGAGCGACGATACCGCGTCGCCGAGCCGCGCGGGTTCGAACCCCAGCCGCCCCATGCCGCTGTCCATCTTTACCACCACCGCGCGAGGCGGACGGGCGGATTCGAGCACCGCTCGAAGCTGTGCCGGCGCGTGCAGGACCGGCAGCAGGTCGAAATCGCGCACCGTCCCGAGATCCCCGGACGGGTCGAAGCCGGACAATACCCAGATTGGCGGCGCCGCGCCGAGTCGCCTCAGTTCGACCGCCTCGTCGACGGTCGCCACGGCGAACGCGTCGACGAGCGTCGACAGATGCGTTGCCGCGAATGGCGCGCCATGACCGTAGGCGTTGGACTTCACCACCGCGACGACCGCCGACCGCGGCGCACGTCTTCGCACCTCGGCGACGTTGTGCTTCAGGGCGCTGCCGTCGAGCTCGACCCGAACCCGCTCGGTCATTCGAAATCGCCGGCGAAGTCCGCGGGGGCGAAGTTCTCGAATCGAGTGTATTCGCCGAGAAACGTCAGCCGAACGGTACCGGTCGGCCCGTTGCGCTGCTTGCCGATAATGATTTCGGCGACACCCTTGTCCTTGGAGTCCTCGTTGTATACCTCGTCGCGGTAGATGAACAGGATGACATCCGCATCCTGTTCGATCGCACCGGATTCACGAAGGTCCGACATCACCGGACGCTTGTTGGGGCGTTGTTCCAGGCTGCGATTGAGCTGGGAGAGCACGATCACGGGTACGTCCAGTTCCTTGGCGAGGATCTTCAGGCCCCGGGTAATGATCGAGACCTCGATGGCGCGGTTCTCCTGGCTGGTGCCGGCCTGCATCAGCTGCAGGTAGTCGATGACCACCAGGCCCAACTTGCCGTGGTCGCGCATCAGCCGGCGCGCGCGCGAGCGCAGCTCCAGCGGATTGAGCGCCGGGGTGTCGTCGATGAAGATCGGCGCTTCGTTTAGCAACCCGACCGCCGAGGTGAGCCGCGGCCAGTCGTCGGCGCCGAGACGACCGGTACGCACCTTGTGCGCGTTGATGCGCCCCAGCGACGCCAGCATACGCATGGCAAGCTGTTGCCCGGGCATCTCCATGCTGAAGACGGCCACCGGCAGCTTGGACCCCACGGCCACGTTCTCGGCCATGTTCATGGCAAGGCTGGTCTTGCCCATCGACGGCCGTCCGGCGACGATGATGAGGTCCGAGCGCTGCAGCCCGGAGGTCATGCCGTCCATGTCCTTGAAGCCGGTCGATACGCCGGTCAGCGCGGCGTTGGACTCGTAGAGCTCCTCGATGCGGTCGATGGCCTCGGAAAGCAGGCCCTGGATCGGCACGAATCCGCTCGCCTGCCGTCGTTTGCTCTGAGACAGATCGAATATCAGGCTCTCGGCGTTGTCGAGAATCTCGTTCGGCGAACTGCCCTCGGGTTGGTAGGCCTTGCCGACGATCGCGTTGGCGGTATCGATCAGCTGGCGCAGCAGCGCACGCTCGGCAACGATACGCGCGTAGCTCACCAGGTTCGCGGTGTTCGGCGTATTCTTGGCCAGATAACCGAGGTAGGCCAGGCCTCCGACATCCTCCAGGTCGCCCTTTTTCTGCAGCCACTCCGACGCCGTTACCACGTCGACGGGCTGGTCCTGCTCGTAGAGCTCGCGAATGGCGAGGAAGATGGTGCGGTGATGCCGGTTGTAGAAATCCTCCGCCTTGACGACGTCGGCAATGTCCTCCCAGCGGCGCGTGTCAAGCAGCAATCCACCGAGTACCGATTGCTCGGCCTCGAGCGCCTGCGGCGGCAAACGGGCGTCGGAGTCGCGTTGCGCTTTGGGCACGTAGCTCATTGAATCAAAGACAGTTCACCCGGAAGATCGGGCCGGTGCCCGCGTCGCCGGCCACGAACAATGGCCGCTCGCGTCCTGGAGCACGTGGGAGATCGTCGCGAGGAATCGGGCAATCGGGAACGATTTTTCGCTCCCTCGAGGCAATTCGTGGTACCCACTTGTCGGAAAGGAGCGAAAAAACGGACAAACCGCCCATCGCCACGGCGGATTCGATCCACGCCGGACAGAACGTCCGAGCATTGTATGTCGCGGGCGGCGACGCAACAAGCGACCCGGCGGCCTGAGCCGCCGGGCGTCGGGGCTATTCCTCGGCGACGACCTCGACGGTCACGGTGAAGCGCACTTCGGGGTGCAGGATCACGTCTACTTCGTACGTGCCAAGCGTCTTGATCGGGCCTTCCGGCATCGTCACCTCGGCGCGCTCGATGGTAATGTCGTCATTGCTCAGGGCCTCGGCGACGTCACCCGGCGCGACGGAACCGAACAGATGCCCTTCCTCGCTCGCCACCTTTCGCGCCAGGGTGATCGATCGGGTCGCCAGCTCGCTGCGCGCCTTGGCGGACTTCAGGCGCTCGGCCGCCATCTTCGCCAGTTCCTTGCGGCGCTCTTCCACCTGGTGCTTTGCCTCGTCCGTGGCCGGGACCGCGAACTTGTGCGGAATCAGGTAGTTACGCGCATAGCCGGGCTTGACGTTGACGAGGTCGCCCAGGTCGCCCAGGTTGTGTATACGATCGAGCAGTATGACTTCCACGGGCGTAACCTCAGTGCTGGTCGCAGTAAGGCAGCAGCGCCAGGTAACGCGCCCGCTTT
The DNA here is from genome assembly GCA_030429665.1 of Gammaproteobacteria bacterium. Taxonomy (GTDB): domain Bacteria; phylum Pseudomonadota; class Gammaproteobacteria; order Arenicellales; family CAJQKF01; genus BQJD01. Next base: position 9,431 of record JAUIEZ010000173.1, read on the forward strand.
ACCGCGGTGGAGAGCTGGCGCTGGTAACGCGCCTTGGTTCCGGTATTGCGGCTCGGAATGATCTTGCCGGTCTCGGTGAGGAAGGCCTTGATCA
>JAUIEZ010000011.1 GCA_030429665.1 Gammaproteobacteria bacterium
CAGGCGTCGCGACTACTGGATTGAAGTTGAATCGACGCCCTCGCGTCAGCCATCCCGGACGGAGAACGACGACGCGACCACCGTGTCATGTGACCGATCACATTTTCAGAAAACTTCCAACCCGCCCAGGAACACCCGCTCCCGGCCGCCGGCTCCCGTCCAGTCAACGTACCGGTATTGCCCGACCGTTCCCATCCTGACCTTGTCGGTTCCCGCCGAAATCGCATTGGTCGGGAGGTGGCGAGACAACTCCAGCATGTAACTGGTATTGGCGCCGACGTGGCAGGAAACCAGGTTCACCGGTTGTCCCGGCTGCAGTCCCGCCATTCGCATTCGCTGGGCGAGCTGTAGCGGCGAGATGCTGACATTCCTCCGCGAGGCGGGAATCACGCTCTGGATGGCGCCTCTTTCGTCCATTACCAGGCTGGCGACATCCGGAATCCGCGGCTCCTTGAACTTGCGCGATCCGTGGAAAAACATGTGGAACGGCCTGGGCCTGGACGGATCGTACGGCATCTTGTTCTGCCCCCTTGCCCACTGAAGAATGTCGACTCCAGCGGTGTCATGGGGACGCATCAACACGGTCTTGACCCCATCGAGCTCAGGATCGAACTGCCTCGCACGATAGTACAGGGATTTTCCGGATGGGTTGCTGTTTGATCCGCCGCCGTTTCCACCCAAAAAGAAGTGGCGCCCTCCCGCGACGGCGCCTTCGACCACGGAAGTTGCCGTCGAGACATTGTTGAACTTGGACATACGGTAACCTTGAACGGCCGTTCTGCCGGCGGACGCGACGCCGACGGGCCCCGTCGCGATCATCTCTCCCACGACGACCGACGTATTGGCGATGTCGTGCACCGTCTGGGCCTGCTTGAGCACCAACAGATCGTTCTCGGACTCTACCGGGAACCATTCCTCCCCGGTCGTGAACGCCTTCTGCATCTCAATGCGCCCACTGTTGGCCATGTCGGCGACATTGATCCGGTGGGGCACGCTATCCGGGGTAAAAAAGCTCCACTCCCGGCGAGTGATTTTTGCGATGTGGCCCTGGCCCTTGTAAATGTAGCCGTCGCCCTCGACCACCGAGTCGTACGTGGCCAGGAACTTGTCCGCATCGGCGCGCGAGCCCAGCATCGGCTCCAACTGATTCTTGATCACGTAGTCGCGCATCGTGGCCGACATGTTTCCGTCCTGGTAGATCCGTTCCGTTTCCGTGATCATGCGAAGGCGCTCGACGTGCCTCGGATCGTTGAACGCCGGGTCGACGCCGAGATACACGGACGTCTCGAACATCAGGCTGGGCAGAACGCGGTCCGTGCCCTCGGGCGCGGAGTTGTCCCAGACCAGGTCGGAACCCCATTCCGGTTGGGGGGTGTCCAGCCAGTCCAGCTCGAGCGGCGGGTCGTCTTCCGCCTGCAGTCCCGACCGATCGTGCAGCAGCAGCGGGTTGGCGCCGGCAAAATCGTAGCGGTATCCGGTGCTCGAAATGCCGAGCGGATCGACGCTCGTGAACGACAGGGTACGCGGATCGTAGGCGCGGTAGTGCATCAGGTACAGTCCGGAGTCGCCCAGGGGGTAGTTGCCCTGGTAGCCGATCTCGGTCGAGAAGGTGCCGCTTCCCGCCAACGCCTCGCCGAACGCGCCGTAGCTTCGCGTCGCCAGCGTGTTACCCGCCCCATCCGTTTCCAGGATCGGCGCGTCCATCGCGTCGGTGGCGAAGTACCGGATCTCTCCGCTCCCCGCGTCCACGGTCATGGCGAGGCTGTCGCCGAGCGCGAAGTTGAACACGGCGCCGGTGGGCGTGCCGGCGCCGTCCACGGTCATCTCCGCGATCGGCAGGCGGCCGGCGCCGTAAAGGTATGCCCGGTCGTTGTGACGCACCCGGCGTCCGTCGGCGGCGTAGCGGATTACGTCGGTCTGATCTCTCCCTCGCTGAATCTCGACGACCTGCCCTTCGTCGTTGTATCGATACTCCAATCCACGCTTCTCTGCGGCTTGCCGCTGGAACAGTTCGTTGTACTTGTAGGACTCCGCCCCGGTGGGCGACCGGCGTTCAAGCAGGCTCGCATCGTCGTCGTACGTAAACGTCGTCGACCGGCCGCCGGGTTCGATGATCTCGCGCGGCAGGTTCTGATCGTTCCAGACGTATTCGATGTTGCCGCCGAGCGCGGTACTCGACTGAGAAACGATGCGATTCAACGAGTCGCTCTGCACGCTCAGATCGAACTGATCGTCAAGTTGGTCGTCAACCAGCCGGACATTGCCCGCACCGTCATAGTGATAGGTTCGACTGACCAGCGGCACGCCGTTTCGCGTTACCTGCTTCGCGGCAAGCCGGTCGTTGGCGTCGTAGACGAATTCATGGTCGATCCGGTTGCCGAGGGTCCAGCGGACAAGCCGGCCCTTGCCGTCGTAAACCGGGTCCGAGAACAGCACCGTGTTGTCGACCGTTACGGTCGACACGAAGCCGTCGGCGGTATAGTCGAACTCGACCCCGTTCGGCGCCGCGGCGAGTCCGGCGATGTCCGGCAGCGTGATTCGTTCGAGCCGGCCGTAGTCGTCATACTGGTAGCCGGTGACGTAACTGCCGGATACACCGTCGATTACCTGTGTCTGGCGTGAAACCCGTCCGTAGGCATCATAGTCGTAGTCCCACGAGGCATTGTCGTTGGACTCCGTGTCGAGATTGCCGAACGCGTCGAACGTCGCCGTGACGCCGCCGCCGCGATGTTCCCGCTCCACGGTGCCGCCATCCGGCGCATAGGTGAAACCGGACTCGAGCAACAACTCGCTGCCCCGGTACTCCACGCGTGTGCAGAGCTGGTCCTCCACGTCGTACGCGTATTCGACGACATGATCCTCGCCGGGACCGATCTCCATGACCAAGCGGTTGAAGGGGTCGTAACGATACTCGGTTTCGACCATTCGATTGCCGCCGCCCCTGTCGTCAAGCGCCCTGCCGACGATGACGAGCAGGTCGTCGTCGTTGTACTTGTAGGTATGTCCGACCCAGGCACCGCTGGCATTCCTGCGCAACAGGTCCGCGACCTTGCGGCCCCTGTTGTCGAAACGCGACTGGACCACGTGCCCGGCATCGTCGCGCCAGGCGATGGGTCGCCCGGTCGCGTCGTGACACATCGTCAGGCTTTCGTGCTGCTGCCAGTTGGATTGCGGATCGGGCGCGCCGACCAGGCTGAGCTGATGGAAGCGCTTGATTCGCCCGTCGACCGTGTGCTCGATCCCCTTCCCGGACCAGCGAGACGTGGCGATATCGACCTCGCTGGCCGCGACCAGGTGACGGCCGTCCGCATCGAAGGCGTTGAATCTTCCGAAACCGCGACCGTCGGTGCCGCCCGTGCGCTGCCCGTACCAATCGTATGCGAAGCGGTGTTCGCGCCCCAACGGATCGGTCACCAGGATGATCCGGTTGTTTGCGTCGTAGCGCCATTCGGTGTCGTTCCCGAACGCGTCGACCACGCGCCGCGCGCGCAGTCGTTCGTCGTACTCGGTCGACTGCTCCTGGCCGTACTGGTCCCGGACCGTCTCCAGCCGGCCGACCAGGTTGTAGAAGAACTCGACCTGGCGCCGGTTCCCGTTATGATCCTTCACGCTCTCGACACGGGTTCGTAGCCCCGACGGCGCATAGTGAAAAAGACTGGTGTATGACGATCGATCGGTATCGTCGATATCGCAGGCGCTGCCGTGGATTCCCGCGGGAGACACCATCTCCAGGAGATTACCGTTGAGGTCGTATGCGGCCTGACTCTCGATCACGGAGCCGTCCGGGGCGACCCGCCGCGCAGCCGTGGCACGCCCCAGGCCGTCGTATTCGAACTCGGTGGCAAGACCGCCCGGACTGACGAGCCGACGCAGGTTTCCGGAGGCGTCATAGATCGATTCGGTAAACACGCCGGCATCGTACTGGGCCGGATTGGACAGGCTGGTGGCGTAGACCCGGGTCACCCGGTCGGCGGCGTCGTACTCGTAGTGGTTACGGTTGCCGTTGGCGTCATATTCGTCGGTCAATCTGCCCTTGGCGTCGTATACGTACCGATGGTCGACGGTACGCAAGTCGAACCCGAAGCCGCCGTTGTCGAGGGCATTCATGTCGCAGGTTTCCGCCTCCCAGCTCGCACGCACCATGCGGTTCATGCGGTCCGACCGGTAGCGGACGGTTCGACCTTCGGCGGTGGTCTTCGAGACCACGTCGCCATGCACGCCGTAAGCGATCTCGCTGTGATGGTCCGCGCTGAACCACCGCTGCGTCAGCAGGTCGCGAAAATCCGCGATGGCATACTGCCTGCGACCTTCGAAGTCGGCGACCCAGCTCTGGCGACCCAATGCGTCGTACCCCACCGTGACGGACGCCTCCTCCGGGGTGCCGACGGCTTCGGCGAGCTGAACCAGGCGGCCGGCGCCGTCGTAGCGGCTCCGGGTGACGTACCCGAGCGGGTTCTTGATCCATACGTCCCGGCAGGCGCCGTCGAACGCCACCTGCGTCACCGGCCGCTTCCTCGACTCGCGGTCGCTGACCGCCGGGGTCTCGATTCGCACCGGCTTGTCGCAGTTGCCGTAGTCCAATCGCGTGACATGGCCCATGGGATCGGTGCTCTCGACGATCAGGCCCCGCGCGTTATAGGACATGGTTCGGGTTGCCCAGCCGGCCGGGCAGACGTTGTCGGCCGGCGCTGGCCCCGGTTCGATCTGGCGGCAGCTTTTCACCGGTTCCGACCAACCGTTGATCTCCCATAGCTGACTGAACCCGCGACCATCGGTGCGCCGGGATCGGCCGCCCCAGTCATGATGTCGATAGGTTTCGACCAACAGGTCGTTGTTGTTGCTCTCCACCACCCGGCCAAAACCATCCAGGGTCTCGCGGATGAAATGTCCGTCGTCGTTGATGCGCGATCTCGTCGCCTGCAGGTGGTCGTCGATCGAGTACGCGTGAAACGTGCCGTAGCCGGTCATGTCCCGCGAATACGCGGGCCGTTGCATGGCGTCGTGCAGGAGCGTGGACCACGATTCGGGTTCGGCGCCGTCGACGTAGGGCAACGACTGGCACTGACGTCGTCCCTGTCCATCCAGTCGATAATCGCGCAGCAGATAGTCGGCATTGTGACCCTGCAACCATTCACGGTCGCCGTCGTATTCCACTACGTGATCGATCTCGCCATCGCTGTCGAAATCCATCTCGACATCGCGGCCGCCCTCGATAAAACGGCCCTCGCGCCACTGCCGGCCGAAACCGTCGAGCCACCAGACATTCAACGTCTGCTGGTTCTCGATCTGATCGACGCGAACGGTTCTCTGGTAGTCGCCGAGATTGTTTCGATCGCGGCCGACGCCTAGCGACGCGACATCGGCGTAGTCGTAGTTACGCCTCGAAATACCCGCCAGTCGGTCCCAGCGGAGCATTCCCAGGCGGTCGTAGTTGAACCTGCTGACCACGCCGCCTGGCAGCCTCTGTTCGACGATGCGACCCATGACATCGTACCGATACCGATGGATGGTATCCGCGCTCTGGTATCGGTCCTTGGCTCGGCGGCTGCGTCGCAACAGACCGGTGCCCGGCACGTTGTCGTCGTAGTACTGATAGGTGGTAACGACGCCATTGTCGTCTATGGTTCCAGGCAGTCCACCGCTGTTGTAATCCGAGAACGAACGCGTTCGCGTAGACTTGCCGTCGCTCTGACGGATCTCGCTGACGTAGAACGGATAAGCCGACTGGTGCTCGTAAACGGTCTCGAGTTGAACTGAACCGTCCGCGCGCAGCTTGCGTTCGGCCGTTTTCAGGAACAGCCAGCGATCGTCGTCGTACTGCCAATCGGTTTCCTGGCCGCGCGCCAATCCGTCATTGCTGGTGCCGGTCGACCGCACCGGCATTCGCCATGGAAAAGGATCGTGTTCGACCTCGATATTCATCCAGGCAAACCGCTCCGTTCCGTTCCATGTACTGGTCATGATGGAGTTGTTGACGAACGCCCGGCGAATTTCCTCGATGTCTCCCGCGGCGTTGGCGACACTCACGCTGTACGTGGTGTCGTATTCATACTCGGTGCGTGACTGCAACGGGAGCAGTTCCTGCTCCAGCTTCGCGTTGGTGTCGACGAAGCAGCTGTCTCGAGTGCCCGTGAAATTGGACTTCGGCAGTTGCAGTGGCAGCTTGTGCGCCTCGTCGTCGTCGGCCAGGCAAATGGCCTGCTCGGGTTCGCCGTTCTTGCCAAGGATTGCGTTGTCGATCGCGAAGCCGCGGGTCTCCGTGCACGCGATGGTTCCCCTGTCCGCGCCGTCCTGGTCATAGACCTCCAGCACCTGGGTCAGCGCGCCGCCGTCGAAGCGGGTCTCGGCCACCGCCTTGAAACCGAGGAACTCGCGATAGCCCAGCTTGCCGCCGACGTAGTCGTACTCTATCCAGGGCTTGCCGACGTTCCAGTTCTCGAGCGCGCCCAGGTGGTCCACGATACCGTCGTCGAACTCGACCCTGGACAACACCCACAGCGGCGGACCCTGCTGTCCCTGGATGTCTTTTTCTAGGGCATAGTCGAAACTGACGGTACCGCCCTCGGGATACCTGATACGGGTAAGTACGTCCGGATTCCTCATGCCGAGCTGGACCTGGTCCAGCATGGGATGTACCCCCTGGGTCTGCAGCAGGGCCGAATCACCGACGTCCATCGCGACCAGGTGCAGGACGCCGTCAGCATCGGGGTCGCCGAGGATATTGGTGCTGCCGCTGATCGCCGGCGCCGGCAAATCGTTGTCGGTATTGGTGATCGACACCACGCTCAAGCCGCCGCCGAACGACGGCATTCGCTGCTCGATCTCGACGAACGGCGTGAAGCCGGCGCCGGTATTGAAGGCGACGTAGTGGATGCCTTCGACAGACGGATCGTACACGTCCCGCGCGGCAGTGGAGATATGGCTCGATCCCTCGCCCTGGCCGGTGGTGTTTCCGGGACCGTCGAACTGGGCATACCAGGCGTTGGCGCCGGCCGTGCAGTTGTTCTGGCCGGTACGCTCCGGTTCCGGATCCACCGGCAGCGGATCGGCGCACATGTTTGCGGTCGGTTGATTGACGCAGTTGCCGCCGGCGCTGACCGACGGATAGCGGGTTTCGTCCTTGATAACGAGGTCGGGCAGGCCGTTGTTGTCGAGATCGGGCCCGAGCAACTGGGTGGTGTTGCTGAGCGCCACGCCGTACCCGTTGGTGGTCCCGAGGAACTCGGACCATGCCAGGCTGCGCGAGCGCGACAGCATGAACGCGCTGGTGCAGCCGTTCGGCAGGGTGGCGTTGGATATCGGAAAGGTGGTTTCGCGAGCGAACGAGCGGCCATTGTTCAGAAAGGCGTAGATGCCGTTGAACGTGGCGCCCCTGGCGTCCACCAGGTCGGCCAGGCCGTCGCCGTTGATATCGACGAAGCCAACCGTGCCGTCCACCAGGTCCGCGCGTTGTGAATCACCGCCTTCGTACTCCGTCTTCACGATGGACTCGCGGATCGATGTCGGCGGTATGCCGGGCGTGCCGTCGGGAAACGTCCACGCAAGCCAGCTCCGGGAGCGCGGCGAGGCGAAGGACTCGGAGACGGCGCCTCGCGATACCGCGAACCCCGCCTCGTTCGGGCTGAACTTCGACACCACGAGGTCCAGCCGACGATCGCCATCGATATCGAACCAGTCCAGCACGTCGAACGACTTCGACGTGTGCTCGAGCTGGCTCGGGGTGGGATTCACGACGCTGTCGTTGGTGTACCAGACGCCACGCTGGGCCTGCATCTGGTAGTAGACGCGACCGTCTCGGGTGCTGAAGTTTCCTTCCGGCCCGACGAGCTGCCAGGCCGATATCGCGATACTGATCACCGCGAGGATGGCGCCGATAATCATTCCCGGCGGGCCGCCTGCGACGGCGATCACGCCGGCCGCGGCCAGTATCGTGATCGCCAGCCCGGCGGTTGCCGCCACGATGGATACCACCGCGGTACCGGTCTTGGTGTTGGAGGCGATGGCGCCGGCGTTGTACCCCGGCGCCTCCATGCGCTTGCGGGATCGCTGGCGCCAGGCAAAGTTGATCGCCTGCGCGGCAACCGCGAATACCGCGTTGCCGGCACTGGCCCAACCGCCCGCCACCTCCGCGGTGGTCGACGCGACGTCCGTCGCCACCCGCACGCCCTCGGCGGCGGTGTAAACACCGGAAACGCCGCCGTGGACCAGTTGGGCCGCGGCCAGCCCGGTGGTGACCTCGGGGGGCGCGTTGGTGGCGCTCACCGCGAGATTGGCGGCCATGAAACCGCCGTCCAGCGCGCTGTCGACCTTGTTGAAACCGCTGGCGAACCGGTCGGCTGTCGTTGTCGGGGGATTGGCCGCCGCGTGCTTCGGGTTGAACGCCGAGTTCAACGATAACAGCGTCGCGCCGGCGCCTGCCGCCGTCACCAGCGATCGGGCCACGGTCTGCCCGGACATGTCGCCGCTGGATACCGAGCTGTTCCACTTGTGATTGATGGCGAGAGCGGACAGGAACGCCGGAGAAAGATCCGCGAACCTGCCGCGGGGCGGCGCGATGTCATAGCGGACGAACGGCTTGAACTCGCTTTGTTCCGGATCGAACAAGGACACGTAGATCGCCGGGTCGCCGGTCGCCGGATTGCGGAAACCGTTGGCGTCGGCGTCCGGCGCCGCCGGGTCCCAGACCACCAACAGGCCGGACAGCGAACGATCGAGGAAGCCGTCGCCGTTGAAGTCGTGGAAATCGGTCAGCTTGATTCCCACCTCGTCGTAGTTCGCGTTGACGACCCGGGACCAGACCTGCTCGTAGGTGTTGCGTATGACGCTGCAGATATCGGCGGGAAGTTTATTGCACGGCACGGTCATCGACAGGGACTTGAATATCGGCCGGCTCTCACTGTCGTTCGGGTCGTACATCCAGGGATTGACGTTGATCCCGATGGTGGCTCCCGGCCGGTGGAGATCTATCATGTCCGCCATGTCGGCGATCGGCACGCTGACCAACGGACTGTTCCTGGCATCCCGAGTCGTGGTGTACAGGGTTCGTTGAAACGAGCCGAGGCCGCTTCCGATCCAGGCCGTGTACCTCGCCAGCGGCTCGTCGAAGGTCAACGGCGGGTCGAACTCCCGCGCGGCGTTGCGCAAGCGAACGCTGATTTGGTGCTGCTCGGTATCCCAGTTTGGCCAGAAGTCGTCCGTCTCGGCCTTGACCGAAATCCAGTCGGCGAGACCGTCGCGATTCCAGTCGGCGTAGTTCTGGAACGGCGCGTACCCGGAGTTCGTGATCAAGCCGTAGCCGTTCGGAACGTCGAGCCGGCTGGTGGTCGGATTGACAATGGTGTCGGTGGATACGCCGTCGTTTCGCGCCGAAACGCCATCGCCACGGTAGTCGAACTCGACCGCACGGTAGGAAACCGACTCGTCGCCGCTCATGTGCTGCCACGACCGCAATGCATAGCGGCCGGTGTACCCCTGCGACGGCTGGCGGTATGCGAGCTTGATCTTCTCCACCGGCGTCACGTTGCTGCAGTTGGAAAAGTCGACCCAGACATCGTCGCGGTCGTCGATTCGCTGCACCGGCACGCAGGCGCGGCGCAGCACGATCTCGTCGAGCAGCCATTCCGAGCGACGCTCCGTACCGAGCTCGAAGCTGGAATTGATGTTGCTCAACCGGGGGATATAGTTGAACAGGATGGTCTTGTTGCCGCCCATCAGGATCGCGCGCAACAGGCGCTGCTGGCTGGCCGCGCGTTCCTCGTAAAAATACCTGACTTCCTTGCCGGCACTCGAGACCTGGCGACTGATCAACCAGCTCACCACCTGGTCTCCATGATAGATGCGCGACGCATCGTTATTACCGTATTCCTGGGTGATCGCCTCCAGCGGGTCCCGCGCCACCCAGCTCGTTGCCTTACCGATCCCCGTCGGTGTGAAACGAATCGGTCCATGGGGATCGTTGTGGCAACGGAACTCGCCCAGGTTTTCGGACTTCTCGGAGTGACTGCAAAGCAGTGGTCCGCCGGGATTGGAGCGCCAGCGATTCTTGATCAGGAATTCGCCGGCATGCGCGCGAAGCTGGCCCGCGGCGGATGTAACGAGCGCGTCCCTGCCTTCGGAAAAGTCCAGTGCGATGCTGGGAAAACCGAGCTCCCAACCGATCCCCAGCACCCCGTCCCCGCCCCGGCTGTTGTAGACCGCCGACACCGAAGGGGACACGTAGGCCGGGAACGTCGGAATCTTGAGAGCAAAGGTATTTTCGCCGTTGCGGCTTACAGACAACCGCCCGGGGTCATCCGGAAACGTGTAATGCACCTCGGCGGAGCCGCCGGGCCTGTATTCCACCTGCGCGGCCGCGCCGCCGGCCACTCCGGCGCCGAGCCCGAATGCGAGAACCGCGCCAAGCAAGTTTCTGTTTATTCTCATCATCATTCTCTTGCCGGTTCCCGGTCGTTTCACGATCAGAAAGATCGCTTCTCTGAACCTGTCACGGCGCATCGTGAGAATTCGATGATAACAGGCGGTTCCTCGTCACGGCGAACACGGCACGCGCAGTGTCGTCCGGCGGCCCGTGAACCGTCATGGTGCGTGGCGGGGAAGTTCTACGGAATCGGGGTGCGAACGGACGCTACCGACGCACATTGATGCACCGGCTTACCGCGTGAGACTACGGTGGAAACGGACGACGAAACGTGGTCGAGACGAGCGGACGCCGAAGTCTCTATCGCCCCGCAATAAGCGCCTCGAGGACAACAACGGCGCCGGCGCCTCGGGAGGAATGGATTTCTTCCAATGGCGGGCGGCAGTCGGCCGACCCGGACGCCGGACTATCGTGATCGCGAACGATCGAGATGCCGACCGAACGTTCTACTGCAACGGCACCGCGCCCGGGATATTGGGCCCTTCCTCCACCTTGCCGCCGAGCTCGATCTCTTCTTCGGTGGCGTCCCTGACGGTGAGGATTTCCAGCTTGAACGTCACTTCCCTGCCGCACAGCGGGTTGTTGCCGTCGATGACGATCAGGTCGCCCTCGATTCGCGTCACGAGAAAGTTCTTCGTGTCGCCCTTGTCGTTTTCCATCAAGATGGCGGTGCCGACTTCGCGGTATTCCTCGGGGACGTTGTTGATGTTCTCGGTGACCACCAGCGACTCGTCCCTGGGTCCGAAGATTTCGTTGCAGTCGATGGGGACTTCGATGATGTCGCCGGCAACCTTGCCTTCCAGTTCCGCCATCACCGCCGGCGCCAGCACGGTACTCACCCCGTGTACGTAGCCGAGCGGGAACTCGACCTCGGTCAGCACGCTGTCGGTCTTCACGTCGATGACCTGGTATTTCAACTCGACGTACTTTCCGTCGGTGACGATATCCTTGATGATCTCGGTCATGCTCGCTCGGACGTTTGCAGACAGGTGACTAGAAAATGGACGCGGCGAAAATCCTGATCTCACCGTGTTCGTAACCCAGGACCATGCGCCCGAGCCACTCACCTTCCTTCTTCGTACTGCGAACACGGTAAAGGCAGGTGACGTGCTGTCCACGTCGAATGAATCCCAGGAAATCGCAATCGGGATCGAGACTGCGGGTCAGTTCGCTCTTGGCGAACTGCTTGCCCACTTCCACCTCGTTGAGGCCCAACAGCAGGTCGTAGGAAAACTTGCGGATGAATTTGCCGTACTCGCCCTCGTTGGAGTACTTGACGAGATCCGCCCACATCGGCTCGGCGATCGCCAGCAGTTCCTCGTCGGAATGATCGATGATGTTGCGGATCACCTCGGAGGGTTCGGGCGATTCGGTGCCTTGAATGGTTTCGTTCATATACAGCTCGCGGCCCCGATGCGGGGCCGTCTGGAGAGAAGAAAGACCAACCTATGTTGATCTTGTTTTGCGTGCGTTGCAAATCCGCGGATGCCCGCGTGTTGCGCGGGCATCCGTTCCGATGACATTGCCGGGAGGCTTGTGCGCTACTCGTTCTCACCGACGAGGTGATAACACGGCGCCTTCTCCATGGTGTACTCGCCTGTCGCCGGGTCGCGACGGGAGACGGTCAGCACGTGCCAGTTCTCGTCGTCCACCTTCATCGCGTCGCCGCGATAGTAGTAGCCCGGCCAGCGGGTTTCCTTGCGGAACAGGGTGTGCTGCATGACGGCCTCGGAGGCGAGCTGCCGATGCTTCAACTCCCACGCCCGCAACAACTCGTGGATGTTCTCGGCGCCAAGCTTCTCGAGGTCCTCCTCGAGAATCTTCATCTTCTTCAGGCCGATGTTCAGCAGCTTCTCGTTGGTCATGTAGCCGACCGTCACGCCGCCGGCGTACTCGTCCATCAGTTTCTGCAGGCGATCCAGGCCCTGGCGCGGATTGATGTAGTTCGGGTTGACCGAGCCCGCGGTGATCTCGTTGCGGTAGATCTTGTAGTGCTCGAGCGGCTTGTAGATCTCCTTTCGGCGGCGCTCGATCTGCTCCTCGGAGACCCTGATGCCCTCGGCCTTGCCGTCGTCGATGTACTTGCACGCCGCCTTGGCCGCGATGCGACCCTCGGTGAAGGAACCGGACGAGAAGGCGTGCGGCGTACCGCCCACCGCGTCGCCGGCGCCGAACAGGCCCTCGACGGTGGTCATGCGGTTGTAACCCCAGAAGTACTCCGGCGGGGAAACGTCCTCGGGGCCGGAACACCAGGCACCGCAGCCGGTGGCGTGGGAGCCCATGACGTAGGGCTCGGAAGTGGTCAGCTCCGGGTTCTCGTGCTTCGGATCGACGTCCGTCGCCGCCCACAGAACCGCCTGGCCGACGGTCATGCCGAGGAAGTTGTGCCAGCCGATCTCCTCGAGATGGGGATCCTGGAAGGCCTCCATGGTAACCATGTGAATCGGCCCGCGCCCGGCGTTGACCTCGCTGATCAGCGCGTGGTTGCGCAGGCAGGTCGGAATCGGCCGGTGCGTGAGGTGGGACGCTTCCGGATCGAGATACTCCTTGCCCACCATTTCCTGCAGCTGCGGCCACCACTTGGATTCGTACTCCTCGCCCAGGCCGTTCTGCGTATAGGTCTTCAGGTGCAGGAAGTAGGCGCCGACCGGACCGTAGCCGTCCTTGAAACGGGCAAGAACGATGCGGTTCTCCATCTGGGTCATCTTGGCGCCGGCGCCGATCAGCAGGCCGTAGGCGGAACCCGATGACCACGGCGCGTACCAGACGCGGCCCGCGCCTTCGCCGACGGAGCGCGGCTTGTAGATGTTCGACGCGCCGCCCGCGGCCACGATGACCGCCTTGGCCTTGAACACGTGGTAATCGCCGGTGCGCACGTTGAAGCCCACGGCGCCGGCCACGCGGTTCTCCTTGGCGTCGTCCATCAGGAGATGGGTCAGGCAGATACGGTTGAAAACCTTGTCCGCCGACTTCTTCGCCGCCTCGGCCACGATCGGCTTGTAGGACTCGCCGTGGATCATGATCTGCCAGCGGCCCTCGCGCTGATAGGTGCCGGTCTTGGGGTTGCGCATCAGCGGTAGGCCCCACTCCTCGAACTGGTGTACCGTCGAGTCGACGTGTCGCGCCATGTCGAACAGCAGGTCTTCGCGGACCATGCCCATCAGGTCGATGCGCGCGTAGCGCACGTGATCTTCCGGATTGTTCTCGCCGAAGCGGGTGCCCATGTAGCAGTTGATCGCGTACAGGCCCTGCGCGACGGCGCCGGAGCGGTCGATGTTCGCCTTCTCGGCAATGACGATTTTCTTGTCCTGACCCCAGTATCGCGCCTCGAACGCCGCGCCGGTTCCGCCGAGGCCGGCGCCGGCAACCAGGATGTCGATATCGTCTTCGATAACTGTCTTGTACGCCATCAGTAGTACACCCCCGCCTTCATCTTGAGTCCGTTCGATTCGAGCGTATGAATGTCGCCGTCATCCATGCGAATGTACTTGGGTTCGTTGTAGAGGAGCTGGCTGTCACGCTGCTCCTTGGTCGGGCCCGAGACTTCCTTGAGCTTCGGGATATGCTTGCCCCACGGCTTGGTGGTGATCGGCGCCAGCAGGTCGATGTCCTTCTGGCCGTTGCGGAACTTGATACGCCAGGCGATCACGCCCTTTTCCTCGTCTCGCTTAACGCGGACCGAGTGACCGAGCGGCGCGAAGTCGGCGTATCCGCGCACGTCGATGGCCTGGTGCGGACATGCCTTGACGCAGGAATAGCATTCCCAGCACATGTTGGGTTCGATGTTGTAGGCGCGACGGGTGACGGTATCGATATGCATGATGTCCGACGGACAGATATCGACACAATGACCACAGCCGTCACAACGCGTCATGTAGACAAAAGTTGGCACGATAGATGCTCCTAGTTAAGTCCGGGAAAACAGATTAGTAGTGACGGGGAGCTTCGCGGCTGATACCGAGCCCCATGTTCGGTGGGTTCTTACCCAGGTATTCCGGAATATCCGGGAACTTTGCCTGAACGGCCGGATCGGTAAGATCGTAGTCGTTGGGCAAATTCTCTCGGGAGCCGTCCGCCATGATGCACTTCTTCTGGTAGGCGGCGGCGGGCTTGAAGAACATGTGCGCGAACTTGGACCAGAAGACGGTCCCGAACAGCACGGTGCTGCTGGCGATGAAGAGAACGAAGAGCAACGTGTTCAATGCACCGGCGCCCATGGTCAGCGACCAGAGCAGGGCGAAGGTCGCGGTGCTCAAGAGGCCGACGATGAACAGGTCGCCGCGGCCGTTGAAGTTGTACCACTTGACGCCTTCGGCGGCGACGTCGACCCGGATGGCGAACCAGAACCAGTAACCGCCCACGCACAGCGACAGCGCGCCGAGATGCCAAAGCAGGGGCCACACGCCCGCGGCCGGCTCGGTCGCGTAACCGAAGATCAACACCGCGGTGCTCACCACGAACAGCACGAAGCCGTACATGGTGAACAGGTGAGAGATTCGACGACGGGTGTTCTTGAACTCCGAGGAGGTCAGCACCTCGTTGGTGACCGTCGTGATCGCCATGCCGGCTTTCTCAGCGGCGCCCAGGGTGCGCTTCGCATCCTTGCGTGCCCGTTCCGCATTCTCGAAGAAATACTGGGCACTCTTCTTGTGCATCATGTCCAGTACTGTTCCCACGATGACCAGCACGATCATGAGCACGACGTACGCCTGCATGACGCCGGGGGATATCGAAGCCGATAGCTCCGCGAATGGGTTTGAGGTGAGCATTAAGCCTTCTCCTGAGCAGTTCTGGCGGAAACATGGAATACCTAAGGATCAGCGATTATGAATTTTCTCCATAAAAAGTCCTAATATAGGATTTTTTATGGCCCATAAAAAATCCCCTTGTGGTATAGATTCGGTGCCGACGCATCCCGTCGCGATATCAGAAAGTTAGACCGGTTCGGCACGCCGCGCGCGGCACCGCGAGGGTCATGCCACGCGTGGGGCGTGGTCATGCGCGTCATGAATAATATTTTTTTATACCGTCATCCTCTCAGTCCGAGAAGGGGTGATCGGACAACAGGTAGCCCAGGTAGGGCGCGTACGTCAGCACCGCACCCTGGCCGATCCCCAACCCGGAGAAGAGCCGGGCCACCTCGGCGCGCCGCGTCTCGTCGTCGGGATCCGCCTTCAGGGCTTCCAGCGCCTCGATGAACGGCGTGATCCGCGCATCGTCGTCCAGGTACGACTTGAGCATGGCGATCGCCTGTTCGAGCTCGTCGCGCCTCACCTCGTGCCTGATCCGGATCGTCACCGGGTCGTTGTCGTCGGCGAGTTCGGGCGGCGCATCCGGAACGTTGCCGTTGAGCGCCGCCGCGTGACCGTCCACTGTCCCCGCGGAGGCGGCCCGGGATGCGTCCAGCACCCGCGCTTTCAGTTCATTGACGAATCCATTGAACGACTCCTCGTCGGGCTTGCCGATCGCCAGCGAGACGAGCGCCTGCCCGCTGGCCCGGCTGGCGAAGGACACGAGCGCCGGGCTCAGCAACGGCTCCGGGTTCAGGACGTTCAAGGGGATGCTCGACTGCACGACCGGCTTGAACGGGGACTTCCTGCGAATCCTCAGTTCCGATTCGACGATCTCGAGTTCCTGGGTTCCCTTGAACAGGTGCGTTTGGGTGAGCCGGGTGGTCATGTTGCCTGAAAACGGTCCGTTGCCGATTGGTAGTTATCCGGTTGCTCGCCATGACGCAAAGCCTGCGCGAGTTGCGTCGTCGCTACGGCGAGACGCCGTAGCGCGCGCGGGCAGACAAGGGGGAGTCGCGAGCATTTCATCCGGGGATGGACATGGTCGACAAGGGAATTTTATGCCTGCGCTAGCGTTCTCTATGTATTGTTTTCGGCGTGACATGTGCATATTATCGCCGCTATAAACGCCCGGCGATGCGGTTGTATTGTCGCCGTTTTCCAGTTCATCCCCAGTTTTTCGCCATCGAGTTGACGCCATGAGTGAACCCAGCAAGACCCGCCCGAAAGTTCCCGAAGGCCAATCCCGTTTCCTGAAGACCCGCCAGATGGAACCCAATGAAAAGGGCTATGTCGGTTATCAAACCATCTGGGAACCTTTCCAGAAAGAAGTGCCCTACCAGACGCCGAAAAAGCCCTGACGGCCGCCCTCGAGTGAATCGCGCCGGGGCCGCGACAGCCGCTGTCGTGGCCCCGCTCTCCAACGCGGAGCGAACTTTGGGTTCGACACTTCCGCTTTTCAAGGCTAACGGGCACAACCCGTCTCTTTTGCGCTGAATGCTTTCGTCCCGATGGGCGCGAAGGTCGAATTATTCACCACCAGCTACTGCCGCCATTGTGTTGCTGCCAGGCAATTGCTCGAGCAGTGGAACATTCCCTATACCGAGTACCGGCTGGACCTCCTGCCGCTCGAGCGCGACCGAATGCACCAACTTTGCGGTGAAAGCGCCGTACCGCAAATCTTTATCGACGGTGTTCACATCGGAGGCAACGAGGCGCTGATGACCATGGAGGCGAACGGCGAGTTGTCGAGGTTGCGCGCATGAATCCGGGCCGTCGTTCATCCGGCATTGCGACATGCCACCCTGCCGCTACACCTGCAACCTGTCGATAAGCTCAAGCGCCCGCTGCGCCTGTTCCGACGCGGCATTTTTGTATGCGACATGGTCGGTGCCATCAAACAATTCGACCAGTTGCTCGAATTCGTTCGCCGCGGACTCGGCCATGTCCAGGTAATCGGATTCAGCGGCCAGGGCCAGCATCGCGGAAGCGCGATTAGCCGCGACCATCGCCCATAGCAGCGGCACCGAATCGCGGGTCAATACGCCGAGCACCGCGTCGTACAGCGGTATGCTGGCCTCCAGCGATGCAATGTCCTCCTCATGCTCACCGAGCGCCTGCATCGCGGCCGCGACATTGTTCTGCGTAACAGCCCAGGCGTACGGATGCTTCTCCCGTGTTCGCTCGGCAAGGGCATTGCGGAATGCCACGAGCGACTGCTCCAGGGTGCGCGCGCCCCTGCGATGGGTGCCGAGTTGGCAAAGCACGGTGCCCACGCTGCACATCGCGGCTGCCCAATCCTCCGGGGCCTCATTGCGCTCAACGCAATTCACCGCCTGCTTGTAGGTCTCCAATGCCTGCTTCAACATCCGCGGGTCGTCCTCGAGCTGGCCGATCCCGTGCATCGCCACGCCGAGGTTGTACTTGCTCTGCGCCCACTCCGCGGGCGATTCGTCCTGGAGCCGCAATTCCAGCGCCTGCTCATACGACATTGCTGCCTGTTCGAGAAAGTGAACGCTGCCGCTGCGCTGGCCGATGAAACCCATGACATCGCCAATGCAGTGGTGTATTCGCCCCAACCGCTTCGGATCCTCTTCCCTGTCCGTCATCATCTGCATGCCCTGGAAAAACTCGATGGCCTGCTGGAAGACATGGGCGCCGCCCAGGCGAAGCTCCCTGACGTCCGCCGGGTCCTGCAATGCATCCTGGGAATTCGCCCACTCGATCAACGTCGGCTTGTCGGGCGAAAGCTCGAACGTCGTGTTCTCGAACCGCTCGATGGCCTGCCCGATGGCGCCGTGAACCGGTGAATCCGGATCCATGATCGCCAGCAGATAGCGGCCGTTGTCCCGGAACCGCCATTGAAAACAGACCCCCATGCCCGGGGACAGCAAGGTTTCCGCGTACAAACTTTCAAGCAAATCTAGACTCCTGGCGCCTGGAACGGTATTGATCGTCAAAAATGCGGGCATAGGATTCTAGCTTTAACCGAGAAGGCGGGGTAGACGACTCTCTACGGATTCACGCAGGCGTCGGTTCTCGTCGGACGGTGGCGTCAACACGACGACACGATACGGCCGCATTCCGCGCGCCGACACCGGGCGGTCGCACCCGTTGCCAGGCTACCGCCAACGTTGCCGCTCGATCGACTCTCGACCTTGCAGTAAACTGAAATCCTGACACTCCGATTCGACGGAAAAGTACGACAGACCGGTAGCGGCTCGGTTAATCTTCACGGGATCTGCACAAAACGAGTGGTAGCGTTTAAATGTGAAGCTATCAAAACGATTTATCCGGGATTATCACGACAAGGGCTACACGGTTTTCGATTCCAACCTGTCAAGTGAAGTCCTCGACGATGCCGTTGCAGAGTTGGACCGGTTATGGAAAGGCAGTAGGCCCCGGGGCGTAAGCTACATGGACGGCGTCAGAATCCAGGGCGCCTGGAAATCGGTTCCCGCGGTCAAGACAATCGCCACCTGTCCAACAATCATCAAGACGCTACACGCGCTCTACGGCCGCCGGCCGCTGCCCTTTCAGACCCTTAATTTCCGAATAGGCAGTGAACAGAAAACCCACGCCGACAATTATCATTTCAACTCCGAGCCCGAAGATCTGCTTTGCGGGGTTTGGGTTGCATTGGAGGATATCGGAGATAAGCAGGGTGGCCTGCCCTGCGATAATTGGACCAGTTGATATGTTAGGGTTTCCCCAACGAGGAGAAGCTCATGAAGAAGAAGCGATTTACCGAAGAGCAGATCATCGGGATCCTGCAGGAAGCGCAGGCCGGCCTGTCGGTCGCCGATGTGTGTCGAAAACACCAATGCTCGGAGCAGTCATTTTACCGGTGGAAAGCGAAGTTCGGCGGCATGACGGTGTGCGAAGCCAAGCGCTTGCGTGAACTCGAGCGCGAGAACGCCGAGCAGGTGGTCGCCAAGCTTCGCGCGATGAAGCTCAACAAGGCCGCGGACCTGGTCGCCGAGAAGATCGAACAGACCCTGACCTACTATCGCTATCCGCCATCACACTGGGCGCGGATCAAGACCAACAATCCACTCGAGCGCATCATGCGTGAGGTCCGCCGGCAAACGCGAGTTGTCGGCGCTTTCCCGGACGGTCATTCGGCGCTGATGCTGGTTGGCGCCAGGCTCAGGCATATCGCCGGAACGAAGTGGGGAACCCGCAAGTACCTTCGAATGGAGTTGCTTGACCAGGAGGAAATCGAAAACCAACTCACCACGTGAGACTACCGCCAATCACAAAGTAATGGTATGGACCCGCCCCTTTCCTGACGGCTTCGAATGAGCCAGCATGAGAATGGTTATTTCATGCAAACGAAGAAGAGGACAGGTTCATGGCAAACGTTACGACAATCGGCATTGATTTGGCAAAGAACGTTTTTCATCTTCACGCCGTCGACGCAAATGGCGACGTCGTATTTCGTAAGCGGCTCTCACGGGCCCGGTTGGCTGAGTATCTTGCGCAAGTACCCCCGAGTCTGATTGGCATGGAAGCGTGTGGGGGAGCGCACTATTGGGCCAGGCGACTGACGGAATTGGGGCACGAGGTTCGATTGGTCAGTCCGCAGTTTGTTAAACCCTACGTCAAATCAAACAAGAATGACCGAAATGATGCGGAGGCGATTTGCGAGGCGACTGCACGCCCCAACATGCGGTTCGTCAAACCAAACAGCATCGAACATCAAGACATCCAGGCGTTGCACCGCATCCGCAGTCGTCTCGTCGGGAATCGAACGGCTTTGGTCAATCAGATTCGCGGGCTATTGCTTGAATACGGTATCTCGATGCCTCGACTCATCGGTACGGTCCGCAGACAACTACCGGAAATCCTCGAAGATGCAAACAATGGCCTGACGATGTCCGGGCGCGAGTACTTCGCCTCCCTGTATGATGAGTTGTGTGCCCTCGACGAGCGGATCGATACGGCGCAGCGGAAAGCTGATCTCGGCTTACTGGGGCGTAACGAGATTGATATGAATATTTGCCGGAGCCCGAATGCCATACGATTCTGTTGCACTTTTGGTTCATATGACCTTGCGCGGCCTGTCTATAAACGCTTGGCTCCCGGACCAAGTTGCCCCTCAGCGAAGCCGCGCCTTGCCGAGAGCGCGATCGTGCCGGAATGGACCCCGTGAGATGTCGGTCACGGGGTATTGGATAAACTGCTGGGACGTACAATCACGATGAAACGACCAGGAAATCGCCTGCCGACACCGCGATACACCGAATTCGTATCTTGGTACGATAGACCCTGAACCGGATACGGCGGGGCGACATCACGCCCACCGAGTCGCGACTTGGCGCATTCCCGGCACCCAGGAAAGAATTGTTCGATCTGCATTGCCACAGCCTTGCCTCCGACGGCGCTCTCCGCCCCGCCGAGCTCGTTGCACGCGCGGCGGCGAACGGCGTCACCACGCTGTCGATCACCGACCATGACACCGCGGCCGCCTACGACGCCGAGATCCCCCCTAATCCGACACTGAGGATCGTTCCCGGCATCGAGTTTTCCGCACTTTGGCGAAAGCGCACCATCCATGTGGTGGGCCTCGCCATCGATCCGCGATCCGTATCGCTCGGGGACGGCATTCGGCAACAGCGAAACGCGCGCCTCGAACGCGCCGGACGCATCGCCGAACGCCTGCGACGTAGCGGCATCGAAGACGCCCTGGAAGGCGCGACACGGATCGCCGCGGGGGCCGCGCCGGGCCGGGTTCATTTCGCGAAACACCTCGTCGAATCGGGCCGCGTCGGCTCTCTTCGACAGGCGTTCCGCAAGTACCTCGGCGATGGCAAGACCGGCGACGTCGCCAACAACTGGGCCAGCCTGGAGACGGCGATCGGTTGGATCCGCGGCGCGGGCGGCATCGCGATACTGGCGCATCCGGCAAGATACCGGCTGACCGCCACGCGTCTCAAGATCCTGGTCGGCGATTTCGTCGAAGCCGGGGGCGAAGCACTCGAGGTAATCTGCGGCAACCAGGGCCTCGACGTGACGCGTGGTCTCGAGCGGCTATGCCTCGAGTACGGACTGCTGGCTTCGTGCGGCTCCGATTTCCATCAACCGGGCCGCCCGTGGGCCGAACTCGGTCGCTTTCCCCCGCTGCCGCGAACCCTGACCCCCGTGTGGCAGCAGTGGGGAGATGGCGGATCGTGAACCGGCTCCGCGATGATTAACGACCCGATGGAAACCTGGAAATGCTGGTCATCGATCACACCCTCGCGATACCCGACAACGAAATAGAATTCCTGCCGATACGTTCTCCCGGCCCGGGCGGGCAGAACGTCAACAAGGTATCGACGGCTGTGCATCTTCGCTTCGACGCCCACCGATCCTCCCTGCCCGAAGACTGCGTCCAGCGTCTCCTCGCCCTTCGCGACCGGCGAATCAGCAAGGACGGCGTGGTGGTGATCAAGGCGGCCCGCTTTCGCAGTCGCGAGAAAAACCGGGAAGACGCGCTCGCGCGCCTCAAGGCGCTGGTGCAGCGCGCCGCCACCGTGCAAAGGAAACGCAAGCCGACCCGACCCACACGCGCCGCCCGCAATCGGCGCCTGGACGAGAAGTCGCGCCGAGGCAAGATAAAGGCAATGCGCCGCAAACTCGACGACTGAGCCCGAACCGACCGGCAGGAATCGTTCTTCGGTTTGCCACGGCATGAGCCGCTGCCTGAATCCGACGCCCGGGGAAGCGTGAACCCTGTCTGCGGGAACCGGAAACCCGGCTGGAGGCCGAACGCATCTGGCCAGTACGGGACTCTGCCGAATCACCCTCCAACCAAGTGTGACAGCGAGTCTTGGCGCCAAACCCTGAAGAATCCGGTGGCGCCGGGATAAACCAGCCTGCCCGGTAAACACCAATCGAGAATCGGCGCATTCATCGAGTACAACCATCGATGCTAACACGAGCGCCCTGTCGCCTCTTCCCGGCCGGCGTCCGGTTCGGACGCGGACCGTCCATCATCGATCGGAGAAAGCGCTTGCAGAAAAACACCTGACAGCGTCGCTTGAACCATCGGCTCCAGGCGGCTTACCATGGGCTTGTCCGAAACCAGATTCTCCGTCATGACCAAAGCCCGACAGTCCCAGCCGTCTTGACAATGGACGCGGGCAGTACGAGTTAACAACGGCAAGCGTCGATGTATCCGCCTGACCACGCCTCCCCACGGAGAACGAAGCATGTCTGACCGCGGCCCCATCAAGCTCAATGCACGCAACCTCGAGCATCTTTCACCGCGTGTACAAGTGTCGACCTACGATCGAAGGGGCGTGACCGGTAGTCTCGTGCACATCGGCGTTGGCGCCTTCTTCCGCGCTCATCAAGCGGCCTACCTGGATGATCTGCTCGAGCAATCGGGTAGTTCGGAGTGGGGCTATTGCGGGATAGGCCTGCTGCCTCACGATGCCGGCGTGCGCGACGCGCTGCAGTCGCAGGATTGCCTGTATACCTTGCTGGAGCGCAGCGCCGACGGCGACCGGGCGAGGGTTATCGGCTCGGTGCTGGACTACCTCCACGCACCGCAGGATCCGGAGGCCGTGCTGGAGAAACTGGCTTCGCCACACACCCGCATCGTTTCCCTTACCATCACCGAGGGCGGGTACTACGTCAACAAGGGCACCGGTGAGTTCAATGACAAGGATCCCGACATCCTGCATGACCTGGAACATCCGCAAGCACCCAGGTGCTCTTTCGGTGTTCTGCTGGAGTCGCTCGATCGGCGGCGCAGACAAGGTCTCGAACCGTTCACCTTGATGTCCTGCGACAACCTGCAGCACAACGGCGACCTGACCAGGAAAATGCTGCTGGCATTCGCCGAGTGTCGCGATCCGGCGTTGGCCAGGTGGCTCGCCGAGCACTGTGCGTTTCCCAACAGCATGGTAGACCGAATCACGCCGGCAACCACGGACGAGCACCGCGCGCTGCTCCGTGAAGCGTTCGACCTGGAGGACGCCTGGCCGGTTGTCACCGAGTCGTTCACGCAGTGGATCATCGAGGACAACTTTCCCGGCGGCCGGCCCGCCTGGGAGACGGTCGGGGCGCAAATGACGAGCGACGTCCTGCCGTACGAAAAGATGAAGCTCAGATTGTTGAACGCGAGTCACCAGGCATTGTGCTTCATCGGCATGCTGCTGGGTTACGAGTTCGCGCATGAAGCCATGCAGGACGCGCGCATCCGAAAGCTGGTGAAGTCCATGATGGACGAGGAAGTGACGCCGCTGCTGGCCACGCCGGCGGGCATCGACCTTGAGAGTTACAAGGCGTCACTGATCACGCGTTTCTCCAACCCGAACATTCGCGATCAACTCTCGAGGATAGGATCCGACGGCTCGGCAAAGATCCCCGGTTTCGTATTGCCTTCGGTCGTCGAAGGCTTGCGGCAAGGCACGCCCGTCAAGCGGCTGTGCTTTACCGTGGCAGCCTGGCTACGTAGCCTCGCCGGTACAGATGACAGTGGCAGGACGATATCGATCGTCGACCCCATGGCGGACGGATTGAGAGAGCACGCTCGTTCCGGCTGGCGCGATACCGACGTCATGCTCGGCATGCGCGATATCTTCAACGAGGAGTTGCTCTCGAACACCGAGTTCACGAATCAGCTCAAGCGAACCCTGGCGAGTTTCTACGACGAGGGCGCGGAGAAGACACTCGCTGATTGCACGGGATGATGGTTCTTCGTCCAAACCGCCTTCACCGACGCCCGTGCCACCGGCGCGGCGCGGGCACGATCTCGCAGGAGCGAAATCGACCGAGCAAGGAGAAAGGTTTCAGCATGAACAAACTCACCTGTTTCACGACGAGCAACTCGTGTAGCGCGAGGACGGCGGCTACGGCGGCGGGCGTACGCTGATGTATCTCGTTTGCGGAGAAGCCTTGTTCGACGTCTTTCTCGACAGCGAGGAAGATCCCGGCACGCTGCGGCTCGATGCCCGGGCCGGCGGGTCGCCCTTCAACGTGGCCATCGGCATAGCGCGGCTCGGCGGACGCGCGGGGCTGCTGACCGGTATCTCCACGGACCTGCTGGGCTGCCGGCTCGCCAAGGTGCTCGAACGGGAATCCGTTTCCACCGACTACCTCGTGCGTTCGGGGCGCCGGACGACGTTGAGTCTTGTTGCCCTCGACGAGGCCGGCCATCCCGACTACGTGTTCTATGGGCTGGGCTCCGCGGACTGCAGCGTGTCGAAGGAGGATCTGCCGGCGGTCGGCGCCGAGGTGACAGGATTCCATTTCGGATCCTATTCGCTTGTCGTACTGCCCGTCGCCGACGCGTTCGCCACACTGGCCGCGGCAGCGGGCGAGCGATTCGTGTCGGTCGACCCGAACGTCAGGCCGACGGTGGAACCGGACCTCGACATCTGGCGAACGCGGGTTGCCGAATACGCAACCTATGCCGATCTTGTGAAGATCAGCGCGGAAGACCTGGCGTTCCTGTACCCGAACGCCAGGGCGGAATCAAAGGCAGTCGACTGGCTCGACGCCGGCGTACATGTCGTCGTCGTGACCGACGGGCGCAACGACGTGAGAGCCTGGACGAAAAGCGGACTCGAAAGTCGCGTGCACCCGCCTGTCTCCGAGGTCGTCGACACCGTCGGCGCGGGCGACAGTTTCCAGTCCGCGCTGCTCGCCCGATTGGCGAGTCGTGACGACCCGAAAACCGCCGTGACTTCCCTGGATGCCGAACGACTCGACGACTTGTTGAACTACGCGCTGCAAGCGGCGTCGATAACCTGCTCGCGCCGCGGTGCCGACCTGCCCCGCCGCGACGAGGTTGCCGACAGGCTCGGCTGATCCATGCCCGTTCGTGTCAAATCCTCGGACTCCTGCGCATGTATCGTGTTCCGCGTGATCGGTGATCTCACGAGCCCCCATCGAGAAACGACCCGAGCGGCTTTAACGACGACCGGCGAGAATGATGATGAATGAACTCAATCAAGATCGGCATATCAGCCTGTTGACCCGTCGAACCCTCGCACTGGTTCTGGCAGGCGGACAGGGATCGAGACTCCGCGAGCTGACCGAATGGCGCGCCAAGCCGGCCGTGTACTTTGGCGGCAAGTTTCGCATCATCGATTTTCCGCTGTCCAACTGCGTGAATTCGGGAATCCGGCGCATCGGGGTGCTGACACAGTACAAGGCCCATTCGCTGATTCGCCACCTGATTCACGGCTGGAGCCATCTCGGCAACGCGCTCGGCGGGTTCCTGGAGGTCTTGCCCGCCTCGCAGCGCGCCGGCGGCGAGTGGTACCTGGGCACGGCCGATGCCATCTACCAGAACCTGGACATCATCCGCACCCACAAGCCCGAGTTCGTGCTCGTGTTGTCGGGCGATCATATCTACAAGATGGACTACGGTCCGATGCTTGCCTTCCACGTGGATCAACAGGCGGACATGACGGTGTCGTGTCTCGAGGTGCCGCTCGAGGAAGCCGCGAACGATTACGGGGTGATGGCCGTCGACGAGAATCGGCGCATTGTCGGATTCGAGGAAAAGCCTGCAGCCCCGGAGCCGATACCGGGCGAACCGGACAAGTGCCTCGCCTCGATGGGCAACTATATCTTCAACACCGAATTCCTCTACGAGCAGCTCATTGCCGATGCGGACGACGAAAACTCGGCGCATGACTTCGGCAAGAACATCATTCCCGCGCTTGTCGGCAAGCACGAGGTCTTCGCCTACCCGTTTCGCGACCCGGAAACCGGCGAACGCGCGTACTGGCGCGACGTGGGCAATCTCGACGCGTTCTGGGCCGCCAACATGGAACTCATGGCGGTCACGCCCGAGTTGAATCTCTACGATGACGACTGGCCGATCACCACCCATCAAGCACAACTGCCGCCGGCGAAGTTCGTGTTCAACGACGACGATCGTCGCGGCATGGCAACCGACTCGATGGTGTCCGGCGGTTGCCTGATCTCCGGCGCCCGCCTGGATCGCACGTTGTTGTTTTCGAAGGTGCACGTTCACTCGTACGCGCACATCGAGGACACGGTGGTCCTGCCCGAGGTGGACATCGGCCGACGCGCACGCATCAAGCGCGCGATCATCGATCGCGGTTGCCACATACCGGAGGACATGGT
This sequence comes from Gammaproteobacteria bacterium, assembly GCA_030429665.1. Lineage (GTDB taxonomy): Bacteria > Pseudomonadota > Gammaproteobacteria > Arenicellales > CAJQKF01 > BQJD01. The sequence goes on from JAUIEZ010000011.1 coordinate 26,302, forward strand.
TATTGGCGAGGATCACGCCGAGGACCGTAAACGGGGTTTTCGCGTAAGCGAAGGCGGCGTCGTGCTGGTGACTCCGACCATGCTTGGCCAACCGATCCACTTCATGCGCTGAGGTTTCGAGATCATGCGTCGCGTACAGGTGTGGACCACCCCCTTCGACGATCAGCGGCCCGGTACGTCCGGGCTGCGCAAGAAGGTCAAGGTATTCCAGCAACCCCATTACCTCGAGAACTTCGTCCAGTCGATTTTCGACGTACTCAAAGACTATCGCGGCGGTACGTTGGTGCTGGGCGGCGATGGTCGCTTCTACAACCGGGAGGCCGCGCAGATCATCCTGAGAATCGCCGCGGCGAACGGTGTCGGCAAGGTTCTGGTCGGACGCGGCGTGATCCTGTCGACGCCCGCCGTATCCTGCGTGATACGTAAACACCGTGCGTTCGGCGGCATCGTACTGTCGGCCAGCCACAACCCCGGCGGCCCCGACGGCGACTTCGGAATCAAGTACAACGTCGCCAATGGCGGACCGGCGCCCGAAGCGATTACCGAGAAGATATTCGCACGTTCCCTCGAGATCGACGCGTACCATATCGTCGATGCAGCCGACGTCGATGTCGACACGCTCGGCAGCGGACAACTGGGGTCGATGGCGATCGAGGTGATCGACCCGATCGCCGACTACGCCGCGTTGATGGAACGCCTGTTCGACTTCGACTGCATCCGCGAACACCTGCAGCGCGGGTTTCGCTTGCGCTTCGACGCGATGCACGCCGTCAACGGACCCTACGCGCACGCAATTCTCGAGGAAAAGCTGGGCGCGCCTGCGGGCAGCGTGGTACGCGGCGAATCGCTGGAGGATTTCGGCGGATTGCACCCCGATCCCAACCTTGTCCACGCGCGCTCCCTGGTCGACGCGTTGGCGCAGGAAGATGGTCCCGACTTCGGCGCCGCGACGGACGGCGATGGCGATCGCAACATGATCCTCGGTCGCGGCTTTTTCGTCACCCCCAGCGACAGCCTGGCGATTCTTGCGGCCAACGCGACACGCGTGCCGGGCTACGCGGACGGCCTGACGGGTGTCGCGCGGTCGATGCCCACCAGCAGCGCGATAGACCGGGTCGCCGAGTCATTGAACATTGCGTGCTACGAGACGCCGACCGGGTGGAAGTTTTTCGGCAATCTACTCGATGCCGATCGCATTACCTTGTGTGGCGAGGAGAGCTTCGGAACAAGTTCGAACCATGTGCGCGAGAAGGACGGCCTGTGGGCGGTGCTGTTCTGGCTCAACCTGGTCGCGGCCACCCGCAAGCCGGTCGCCGCGCTGGTGCGCGAACACTGGCAGCAGTTCGGACGCACCTATTACACGCGGCACGATTACGAGCAGGTCGATTCGGCGGCGGCCGGGGACATGATGAGCGCGCTGCGTGGCGAACTGCCGAAACTCCCGGGCCGTCGGTACGGGAGCCTGGAGATCGTTGGCGCCGACGAGTTCGCCTACGACGATCCGGTCGACGGCAGTCGCAGCGAGGGGCAGGGACTGCGCATCCATCTCGACGGCGGCGCACGCATCGTGTACCGATTGTCCGGCACGGGTACCGAGGGCGCAACGCTGCGTGTCTACATCGAAGCGCACCAGATGGATTCATCGAAGCATGACGACGACCCGCAAAGGGCGCTCGAGGAGCAGATACGCGCGGCCGCCGAGCTTGCCCGGATCGCCCACTTCACCAACCGTACGGCCCCGACGGTGATCACCTGATGGCGCTTCGCATTCTGCACGTCGCGTCGGAGATTCAACCACTGGTGAAGACCGGTGGCCTCGCCGACGCGCTCGGTCGATTGCCCGCGGCGCAACTGGAGCTGGGTCACCAGGTGGCGGTGCTCGTGCCCGGTTACCCGGCCATCCTCGATCGGGTATCGCCCGTCGATGAATTGATGACGTTGGACAGCGCCGACGACGGGCCAGTCCGCGTGCTGCGCGGTCAACTGCCTGGTACCGCGGTGACCCTGCTGGTGCTGGACGCGCCGCAGCGTTTCGACCGTCCGGGCAATCCATACGTCGACGCGGAAGGCCGCGACTGGCAAGACAACCATCGTCGCTTCGCGCTACTGGGGCGGGCCGCGGCGGAGATCGCGCGTCGAGCCTGGCCGGCGGACGTCGTGCACGCGCACGACTGGCATGCCGGACTCACACCCGCCTACCTGCGTGCCGCGGGCGATTTCTGCGCAACCTGTTTCACGATCCACAACCTGTCGTTCCAGGGCATATTCGACGCCGAACTCTATCCGGACACCGGCCTGCCGGGTGACTTTTATACCCTGGAGGGTCTCGAGTTCCACGGTCGCTGGTCATTCATGAAGTCCGCGCTGAACTTCAGCGACGCCATCACGACGGTCAGCCCCACCTACGCTCGCGAGATTCTCACAACCGAGCACGGCATGGGGCTCGACGGACTCCTGCGTCATCGCGCGACACGTTTACACGGGATACTGAACGGCGTCGACTACGCCACGTGGGATCCCGCCACCGATCCCTTGCTGGCCTCGCCCTACTCCATCGAGACGCTCGATCGCAAACGCCAGAACAAGCGAGCGCTGCAGAGAGCCTCGGAACTCGACGAAGACGACGATATTTTGCTCGTTGGCGTCGTGAGTCGTCTGACCGAACAAAAGGGGTTGGACTTTGCGCTCGGCGCTCTCGCGGACCTGCTCATCAAGGGCCGGCTGCAGCTCGTGTTACTGGGCTCGGGTGACCCGGTGCTCGAATCCGCGTTCAACGCGCTCGCTAACCGCCATCCCGACCGCTGCGCGGTGCGACTCGGTTATGACGAGGCGTTGGCGCACCGAATCATGGGCGGCGCCGATGTGATTCTCGTACCGTCGCGCTTCGAGCCCTGCGGATTGACCCAGCTCTACGGGTTGCGTTACGGGACACTCCCCGTCGTGCGCCACACGGGCGGACTCGCCGATACGGTGGATCGTTACACCGTCTCCCGCGCGTCGGCCGCCACGGGATTCGTATTCGACACGCCCAATACGACGGCGGTACGCCGTGCACTGGGAAGCGCCTTGAAACTGTACGCCGATTCGGCAGCCTGGCAGCAGATCATGCGCAACGCCATGCGCCGCGACTTCGGTTGGGACAAGGCGGCCGTCGCCTATTCCGAACTCTACGCGAACCTTGTCGCCAGCCGGAGCGCCGCATGATGAACCGCCAATCGCCATGCGCGCGTGCCTGGCCAACGCGCGCGACGCCAGAAAATCGTGAGCGACCGGCATGCAACTGAGCGAAGAACAACGGACGGCGCTCGCCAACGGCTCCTGCGGTGATCCGTTCGCGCTGCTCGGGCCGCGATCTCATGGCAACGCGGTCTGGATTCGCGTGCTCCTTCCGGGTGCCCGTCGCGTCGAGGTTCTCGATTCCAGCGGCGTCCCGGCGGGCGTTCTGCACGACGAAGGCGCCAACGGCGTCCATGCCGGCGAGGTAAGACTGGACGGCCCGCATTCGGCCTACCGACTACGCGTTACCTGGGCGAACGGGCAGCAAGAGGAAATTGACGATCCGTATCGGTTTGCGCCGCAGCTCGGCGAACAGGACGTCTGGTACCTGGCCGAAGGTACGCACAGACGTCCATGGACGGCACTCGGCGCGCACTTGAAGAATTGCGCGGGCGTCGACGGCGTTCGCTTTGCCGTGTGGGCGCCCAACGCCTCGAGCGTCCACGTGATCGGCGATTTCAATGCCTGGGACCCGCGACGTCATCCGATGCGCAAGCGACTCGAATGCGGTGTGTGGGAATTGTTCGTACCCTGTGTCGAAGCAGGGGCCTCGTATAAGTTCTCGCTTCGCGACAGCGGCGGCCGAAAGTTGCCCGACAAGGCCGATCCGTTCGCCTTTCACGCCCAGCTGCGGCCCGAAACGGCATCCGTCGTTTCCGAGCTGCCGGCGACGCCGCGACCGCTCGCTACCGCGATAACCGCACCGGCACCCCTGGCGATTTACGAAGTCCATGTCGGCTCCTGGCGCCGCGACCCCCACCAACCCGGGCGATTCCTGTCCTGGCCGGAACTGGCCTCGCAACTAGCCGAGTACGTCGTCGACATGGGTTTCACGCACGTCGAGCTGCTGCCAATCAGCGAACACCCGTTCGACGGCTCCTGGGGCTATCAGCCCACGGCCCTGTACGCCCCGACATCGCGTCACGGCACCACGGCCGAGTTCGCGGCCTTTGTCGATACGCTGCACGAGGCCGGTATCGGCGTCATCCTCGACTGGGTCCCCGCGCACTTTCCGGAGGACGACCATGGACTTGCACGGTTCGACGGCACGTGCCTGTACGAGCACGCGGATCCGCGCCAGGGCAGGCACCCCGACTGGGGCACGCTGATCTACAACTTCGGGCGACGCGAAGTTCGTAATTTCCTTGTCTCCAACGCCCTCTACTGGTTGGAAGTGTTCGGCGTGGACGGGCTGCGCGTGGACGCGGTGGCGTCGATGCTGTACCTCGACTACAGCCGTGCACACGACGAGTGGGTGCCGAACCGTTTCGGTGGGCGCGAAAACCTGGAAGCCGTGGAGTTTCTGCGAGAGGTGAACGCTGCCGTGCGCGAGCATCATCCCAACGCGCTGATGATCGCCGAAGAGTCGACGGCCTGGCCCGGCGTCACCAGCGATCCGCGCTCGGGCGGACTCGGGTTTCACTACAAGTGGAACATGGGTTGGATGAACGACACGCTGGGTTTCATGGCGCGTGATCCGGTGCACCGGAAGTTCCACCACAACGAACTGACGTTCAGCTTCACCTACGCGCACACCGAGCGCTTTATCCTGCCGTTGTCCCACGACGAGGTCGTGCACGGAAAAGGTTCACTGCCCGACAAGATGCCGGGCGACGACTGGCAGCGTTTCGCCAACTTGCGTGCCTACTACGGGTTCATGTATGCGCACCCGGGCGGGAAGCTTCTGTTCATGGGCACGGAGTTCGCGCAGTCTCGCGAATGGAATCACGATCAGTCGCTCGACTGGCACTTGCTCGAAACGTCACGGCACGCCGAAGTTCAGCGCCTGGTGCGCGACCTGAATCATCTTTATCGAGAATTGCCCGCACTTCAGATCGGTGACACGGACGCATCCGGGTTTCGCTGGATCAGCGGCGCCGACGCCGAACACAGCGTGGTCGCCTTCCTTCGGGAAACACCGAACGGGGAAGGCGTTCTCGTCGCCGTCAGTCACTTCACGCCGGCAACGCGCGAGAGTTACCGTATCGGCGTACCGCGACCGGGACGTTACGTCGAACGCATCAACACCGACGCCGCCGACTACGGCGGCAGCGGCGTGGGCAATCTCGGCGGTATCGAAACCGAAGCCGAGTCTTTTCACGGTTTCCCGCACTCGCTGGTCCTGACGCTTCCACCGCTTTCGACGATGCTGCTCGAATGGAAGGGTTAAGCCTCGGGAACCCCTGGCCGCCCGGCAAGAGCTCAATTGTATCCAATGTGAGTTTCTGCACGCAGGATCGGTACGGTTCGAATTGACCGGAAAAGACACGAAAGGGATTTTTCCAATGAGCCTGAAACGAAAAGTACAAGTACTCGCGGTTCAGGCACCGGCTAACGAAAATTTCGTGCGTGATTCGAAAGCGCAATGCTTTGTTGTTCGGCGACACCGTATGTTATAAATCTAGTTAATATATTACTAAAGAAAGTCGATACCATTGGAGGATGACGATGCGAATGCTCAAGTCAGTATGGTTCAGCGGTATCGCCTTAACTATCGGCTGTGTCGCAGGCAGTGCCCAGGCCCAAACGTCGATTTCTGTTGCCACCGTAAACAACGACGACATGATCCGGATGCAGGCGTTGTCCGCGAACTTCGCCGAGGAGAATCCGGACATCGAGCTGAACTGGGTAACGCTTGAAGAAAACATCCTGCGACAGCGCGTCACCACCGATATCGCAACCGGCAGCGGACGGTTCGATGTCGTAACGATCGGAACCTACGAAGTCCCCATCTGGGCCGAGCGCGGCTGGCTCGTACCACTTCATGACATGCCCGAGGGCTACGACGTCGACGATATCCTGGCGTCGATCCGCGCCGGGCTTTCATTCGATGGCACCTTATACGCCGCGCCCTTCTACGGCGAGTCCTCGTTCACCATGTACCGAACCGACCTGTTCGAGGCTGCCGGACTGGAGATGCCCGCGGAACCCACCTGGGACTTCATCAAGGAAGCCGCGGCGGCGATCACCGACAGGAGCAACGAGGTCTACGGCGTCTGCCTGCGCGGGAAACCGGGCTGGGGCGAAAACATGGCGTTGCTGACCGCCATGGCCAACTCGTACGGCGCGCGCTGGTTCGACGAGAACTGGCAGCCGCAATTCGACAGCGAGGCCTGGTCGAGCGCGCTCGACGATTACCTGATGCTGCTGAACGAATACGGCCCCCCTGACGCCGCAAAGAACGGTTACAACGAGAACCTCGCGCTCTTCCGGGAAGGCAAGTGCGGGATATGGGTCGATGCCACCGTTGCGGCGTCCGCGGTGACGAACCCCGAGCAATCGAAGGTCGCCGGCAACGTCGGATTCGCGCTGGCGCCCGACAACGGACTGGGCAAGCGCAGCAACTGGCTCTGGGCCTGGTCGCTGGCGATATCCGCGGGCTCGCAAAAGCAGGAGGCGGCGAAAAAGTTCGTTGCCTGGGCCACGTCCGACAAGTACACCGAGTTGATCGCGAAACAGGACGGCTGGTCGAACGTGCCGCCGGGCACGCGCACTTCGCTCTACAGGAATCCGGCCTATCTCGACGCGGCACCGTTTGCCGAGATGGCGCTGGCATCGATCCAGGCCGCCGATCCGAACGACCCGACGGTCGAGGCCGTGCCCTACGTCGGGATACAGTTCGTCGCCATTCCCGAGTTCCAGAGCATCGGAACCGCGGTCGGACACCGATTCGCGAAGGCACTGGATGGCTCCATTTCCCGCGAAGAAGCACTGGCCAACGCCCAGTGGGTGACCGGAAAGGTTATCGAGCGCGCCCGCTTTATCGAGGACTAGCCAGCACGGCCGGTTTCCCGGTCCATTCGACATCCTCGCGTACAGACAGCAGGCGATAACGGACGATCCAATGCAATCGTTGACCCGGTACTCACAAGGAACGACCCGAATCGACATTTGATGGGGAACAGAAAATGACATACGCCATCCGTGACCCCGAACGATCCATAGCGGAAATAGACGACGAACAACTGCCGGTACCCGAGCACAGGCTACATGGGGCGGGTCACTTCCTTGGCCTCTATGGCGCGGAGCATGTCGCCGCGACCGAGTTCGTCATCGGCGCGGCGTTCGTGGCCATGGGCGCGACGATAAACGATATACTGATCGGGCTCCTCATCGGAAATACGCTCGCCGCGCTGAGCTTCTGGCTCATCACCGCGCCGATCGCGGTCAAGACGCGTCTGAGTCTTTACACCTATCTCGATCAGAACATGGGCGAGATGTTCTCGCGCTTCTACAACGGAGCGAACGTGCTGATCTTCGTGGCTATCTCCGCCGCCATGATCACGGTGTCGGCGACCGCGGTTCGGGCGCTCTTCGATATTCCTCCGCAGATCTATCCGTATCCCACCAACATCTACTTCGCGATCATTGCCGCCACGGCAAGCGTGATCGCCGTGATGGTGGCCTATTACGGTTTCAACGTGCTGAGCGAGTTCGCCACCATCTGCACGCCCTGGCTGATGGTCATGTTCACGGCCGGCGGCATGGTGTTGATACCGTCGTTGAACGAAGCGCTGACCGGGTACACGACGCTGGAAAGCTTCTCCGATTTCGTGAGCCTGGCGGGAACCACGGTGTTTACCGGAATCAACGCAGAAGGAGAACCCGGCATCGGGCTGGTGGAAGTGATCGGCTTCGCCTGGGCCGCGAATACCTTCTCGCATTTCGGTCTCATCGACATGGCGCTCCTGCGCTACGCGAAAAAGTCGATCTACGGTCTTTGCACCGCAACCGGCATGATGTTCGGCCACTACATCGCCTGGATCTCCGCCGCCCTCATGGGCGCGGCGACGGCATCGATCATGAAATTGAGCATCGCCGTCATCTCACCGGGTGACGTTGCCTACTACGCGCTCGGCGCCACCGGCTTCGTGATCGTCATCATCGCGGGGTGGACGACGGCCAACCCGAACCTCTATCGAGCGAGCCTTGCCGGCCAGGCCGTGTTTCCCAACATCTCGCGCCAGAAGGTGACGCTCGTCGTCGGGGCCGTGGTGGTGGTCGGCAGCTGCTTCCCGTTCATCTACCGCAGCATCCTGCCGCTGCTGACCTATGCGGGACTGACACTCGTGCCGATCGGCGGCATCGTATTCGCCGAGCAGCACATCTTTCCCCGGCTCGGCTACAAGAGCAACTGGCACCGCCTCACCGGCCTGAAGGACAACAAGCCCGCGCTGATCACCTGGGCGATCTGCCTGGTGTTCGGTTTCGGACTGGATTTCCTCGACGTCATACCGTTCGTGTACCTGTTCCTGCCGACATTCGTTGTCGCGATCGTCAGCTACACCCTTCTGGCGAAAGCGGCCGGCGCCGACAAGGACTATCCGGAAGCCGAACGGCGGGAGCAAGCGTTCGATAGAAAGGTCAAGGAGTACCATGCCGAACTGGCGGCGAAGGAAGGCCATGCCCATGTCGAGGACACGTCGCTCCTGACCAGGGGAATCCGCGCGGTGTGGATCGTGATCGGATTGGTAGTACCGGCCGTTCTTGCCTGGCGCGTACTGTTCAACAGCCCGAACCTTTACGACTACTACGTCAACCGTGAGTTGTTCTATGACGTGACCATCTGGTGCACGGTGATCTACTTCGTGTTCGCCTGGTGGGATCTTCAGCGCAGCAAGGCTTTGAACAGGAGCTAGATCAGGGCCGATCCGGTTTGATCAGGCTGGACCGCAATGCGCTGGAAGACCTCGTCGCCAGGCCCTTCATCCGGACCGGCAATCACCGTGCAGACGGACTTCCTGGCCCAGGAACTGCCGTTCGGCCCGTTCGGGTCCATGAGCGGCATCGGGACCTTTCATGACCGTATTGCCATCGGCGACCAGGTTATCGACCTCGCCGCCCTTCACGACACCGGCGTGTTCGATGGTGCGGCCTACGCGGCGCATCGATAGGCGTCCGCCAAGCAAGCAATCCCTGCGTCGATGATCACTCCCGAGGAAGAAAAGCCAGCAACTCGTCGTCTCCCGCAGCGTGGATCTCCTCCAGCAAGCCCTTTTCCCAGGACAGGTAATCGCGCATCGCCATTTCTTGGTCGCCTGCACGCTGGTAGGGTTTCAGGTAAGTGTCGTTGATCGACGAAAGGCTACGTCCGTCACCGTCTTCCAGCGCGTAACCCGCCGCCGACCATCCCGCGGTACCGCCCAGGAGAACCTGCACCTCGTCGGCGGCGACATCATCGAGTTCGGCGGCAACGATGGATGCCAACACGCCATCCGGGGAAGTCAGCACCACGAGATCGTGCGCCGGCAGTTGCTTCAGCGTCGACGAAAGGGCATCGCGCACGGCGAACCAGGCACCCGGGACGTGTCCGTCCCGATACTGCGCTCCGGTTGCCAGGTCAACGACTTCAACACCTCCCCCCTGTTCCTGTCGTCTCGCCAACATGTCGGCACCAATCCAGGAGACCCGGTAGCGTCCGAGCCCCAGTACCTTTTGCGGCTCCGGACCGGTTTCCAACCAGTTACGGTGCCATGGCGCGCCCAGCACGTATACCTCGGGAAACCCCATGCGGTTCAGCCACGACGCGGTAATCGTGGCGCGAATTCCATCGTCGTCGGTCAGAACGATGCGCGCACCGCGAACGGCGCCGCGCCCAGCTGGTGTTCGAGGACCCCCACCGAAACCGCGACGAACAAAACGCGCTCTACACCGACCTGCTCGAGCACGACGCCCAGGTGCTGCGCGAGCTGGTGGGCCCCTCCAACGCGCTTTCGGAACTGACCCAGCAAGTCAGCGGATTCGGCGACGCCAACCGCGCCCGTGCCGCGCATCTCGACAGCGTGATCGATACAACGCTCGGCCGCCGCGACGCGGAAACGTTCGACATCGCCGTGCGCGAGAACGATCCCCAGCAGGCTTTCGCCGCCGCCGTCCGGCTGCGCGAGCGGGCGCTGGCCGGGGAGACGGATCGATTCGTCCGCTACCTGCAAAGGGACTGGAGCGAGGCCGGTCCGGCGCGGGCGTACAACCTGTGGATCGGCATGGAGGAGACCCAGGCGTCCCTCGAGTTCACCGTGGCGCAGTCGCAGCGTCTTCACTTCGCTCTGATCCGCGCCTCTTACCGCCCGGCCGGCCAGCTCTCGGAGGCGGACCGGTCGCTGCTCGCGCGCAACGACTTCATCGAGGACAACGGCGACTACGCCATTCCCGACCACTTCCGACTCACGCCCACCACGGTGGCGTCGGCGTTTGCCGATGTCACCGACACCGGCCGGCTGGCGGCGGTGGACCGGGTCCTGAACGCGGAGCAGGCCGGGCTGCTGCTGGCCACGGTGGCGCTGCCCGGTGGGGCGGCGGGGTACCTCGGCGAAGCGGTAACCCTGGAGCTGCTCGGCACCCGTCTCGGTGCGACCCTGCTCGGCCGCGCGCTGGCCTACGGCGCCGGGGTGAGCGTCGACGCCGCCGCCTCCGTCGGCCTGACGCGGGCGGCCCAGGTGGCGACCGACCCCGCCCTGCTGCTGCGCGACGGCTTCTGGACGCTGGACGCGATCGGCAAGGAATTTCTGCAGAACCTGTTGCTGATCGGAGTCCTGAAGACCTATCGCGGCGGCGTCGTCGCCGAGTCCGTGGCCAAGGGCGGCCTGTTGACCGATGCGGGGGCGGCGACGCTGCTCGGTGGATTCACGGATCCCAGGCAGTGGAGCTGGGATGCCTACACCAGCAACGTCCTCACCCTGTTGCTGCAAAAGGGCATGAACGTCGCCCCCGATAGTCCCGGCTTGCGCTATGCGCGCTACCGCGCGCAGCGGCTGGCGGAAAACCGACGCGCCAGGGAGGATCCCGAACAGGCGCGGCGGGACGCGGGCGACCGGCAGGCCGGCGATCCCGCCCGTGCCCGGTCCACCCGCGAGGTCTGGGGTCGCTTCTGGGCCTGGGTCGACAGCGACTACATCCCCGCGCGGCGCCTGATGAACGGGTTCGACGGCAACTGGAAGGCCGCCCGCAAGGCCTTCCTGGAAGGGCGGCTCAGCCGCGAGCAGATGACCGCCCTCACCGCCCTGCGCGAGCGGGTGGTCGACAGCCTTGCCCGGGAGATCATCGACGAGCTTGGCGGCACCGTGCTGGCGTTCGGATCCAAGAAGACCACCAGCGACTACGACATCAGCTTCGCCGGCCCGTTAGCCGAGGTGGCGGTGACACTGTTCAACGCGCGCTTCAGGGCGCGCTGGGGCCTGGCGGTGGACATCGGCGGCGCCGAGACCGCCGGGCGGCTCGATACCAATACCTACACCAGTCCCCGCTACGCCGACGCCCGCGGCGGCGAATCGGACGTCTGGGTGCAGGACGCCTTCGCACACCTCGCGGCGCGCAAGCTGGTCCCCGACGCCGAGTCCTGGGCCGCGTATCGCAACGCCCTGCTGGAGCGGGTGCCGGAAGCGCATCGCGAGACCCTGCGCTCGCAGCTGGACGAGGCGGAGGCGATGTACGAGCGATTCGAGACCGCGATCGGCGACCGGATGCGGGAGATCGAAGCCGGGGGAGAGAACCTGGCGCCGGACGAGCTGCGCGTCGCCGCCGAGAACCGCCTCTACGAAGACAACCTGAGGGAGGTGCTGGCCCGGTACAACGCGTGGACTGCGGCGCGAGGCGGGCAACGGGACGCCCTGGCCCAGGAGTTGCGCAACGCCCAGGCCCAAGCGTTGTACTTCGCACAGGAGCCCTACTACACCCACGCCGCCATCGAGCACGTGGTGATGTCCCTGCAGGCCGCGGGCCGCAAGATCACCGTGGAATCGCTGCTGTCGCCGGAACTGCCACCCGAGGTCGCCCACCTGACGCCGCAGCAGGGCCGGCGATCCTACCTGGAACAAATTGCCAAGATGTACCACGAGCTCGCCGCCGAGGGCGATCCCGCCGCACTGGCGTCAAAGGGCGCCAAGTACTTCATCCGCGCCCTGGACGCATCTCGCGTCGCCGGGGTGGACCTCTCCGAGCACCGTGCAATCATCGAGGCCACCATCGAGATCGAGGCCAACCGCAGTGAGATCCCGGTGGTCAAGGAGGTGTTGAAAAAGCACTTCGGAGACGCCGCCAACGGCGAGCGGTATATCGAGCAACTCTACCGGCTGGCGTCCGATCTTGCCGTGCAGACCTACGCCAGCGCGCCGTTCGAACCGACCGCGCCAGTCATCGCCGGCCGCGTCGTGGTGGGCCAACAGGCGCGGTCTTCCTCTGCCTCCGATGCAGCCGCCAGCAGTGGAGCCGGCAGCGAATAATCTGCTCTTTCCGACGCCGGGGGCTGGTCAAGCGAATCCGACCGCACACCAGGTGTGCCTCCTTGTCCGCCTACCGAAAAACTTCAAGCCCGTCTTGTCGCTCAGAAGGGAAAGCCTACGATCTTCCTCCTTCGTTTCACGAGAGCCCGGCCCCGTCAAACGACAAGCCAGCCTTCCGGGCGCACCGAGAGGTGACGTCGTCCACGACGCACGTCGCGTCGTTTACCCCTTCAGTCGACTCAAAAGATCGTCGGCGCCGCGAGCAAGGAGGTTGTTGTCGACACCCGCGGCGACGAACACGTAGCCCCAGTCGAGATAGCGCTGCGCATCGTCGGGATTCACCGCGAGTATTCCCGCCGGCTTGCCGCAGCCGGCGATGCGGCGCTGCGCATCGCGGATTGCATCCTGCACCTCGGCATGCCCCGGTGCGCCGACGTGACCGAGCGATGCAGCGAGGTCGGACGGGCCGATGAAAACGCCATCGACGCCTTCCACCTCGGCGATCTCCTCCAGGTTGCCGAGCGCGACGCCGGTCTCCACCTGCACCAGAATGCAGGTGGTCCGGTTGGCGTTGCGAAGGTATTCGCGGTCACGTCCGAACCGGCTGGCGCGAGTGCTGCCGGCAACGCCGCGAACGCCGTCGGGCGGATAGCGGCACGCCGCCACCGCGGCCCGCGCCTCGTCTGCATTCTCGACGAACGGCAGCAGCACCGTACGGGCGCCGATGTCCAGCACCCGCTTGATCAGCACCCGGTCGTTCCACGCCGGTCGGACCGCGGTCTCGGCGGTGCCGGATGCAGCGGCCTGGAGCAGCGGGAGAACGCCGGCGATTTCCACCGGCGCATGCTCGGTATCGAACAGGATCCAGTCGAAGCCGGCGCCGGCGATGATCTCGGCGCCAATCGGACTGCACAGGCTGCTCCACAGGCCAAGCTGTGCGGAACCGGCGGCGATCGCCTCCTTGAATCGGTTGACGGCCATGTTCATACGAACTGAACCGCGACCCCGCCCAGGGGTCCGAAATCGGCGTGCAGGGTGTCGCCCTTCTCGGCCCACACCGGCCGTGTGAAGGAACCCGACAGCAGCAGGTGACCCGGCTCGAGGCCGACGTCGAACTGCGCCAGCTTGTTGGCCAGCCACGCCACCGCCATCGCCGGGTGACCGAGGACCCCCGCAGCCAGCCCGGTCTCCTCGATGTCCGCGTTGCGGTAGAACACCGCGCCCACCCAGCGCAGGTCGACGTCGTCCGGTCGCACCGGACGTCCGCCCATGACCAGGCGCGCGGCGGCGCCGTTGTCGGCCACGGTATCGAATATCTTTCGCGGGTTCTGCACCCTCGCGTCGATAATCTCGATCGACGGCACCACGTACTCGGTAGCGCGCAGCACGTCCAGCAAGCCGACGCCCGGACCCTTCAGCGGCTTGTCGAGGACGAAGGTCAACTCGGGCTCGACGCGGGGAATACAGAAGTCTTCGAACGGCACCCGGGCGCCGTCGTCGAGCAGCATGTCGTCGAACACGTGACCGTAGTCGGGCTCGTCGATCTTCGACGACGCCTGCATCGCCTTCGAGGTGAGGCCGACCTTGTGACCGACCAGTTTCGCGCCGCCCGCGATGCGCCGCTCCACCACCGCCTGGGAGATGGCATAGGCGTCGTCGATGGTGATTTGCGGCCACGTGGTGGAAAGCTGCACGCAGGGCTGCCGGGTGCGCTGCGCCTCGATCAGGGTTTCGACCGCCTTCAGGCGCTCATCGCTGCTAAGCATATCGTTTCTCGGTTGCGTCTCGTGTATCGGTTGCGTCGGTTTCGCGTAGCGGGATTCGTCGTACGCCGGGCCCGGGCGGCGTCATTCGCGCCCGGGTCCACCGCCAATCCCGCCTTCGGTCCATACCGCACTCATTATTGCTGCCGCCCGCCTTCCAATGACTCCAATACTTCCCTGGTATGTTCGCCCAGGGTTGGCGGACAACTGCCCGGTTGGCGCTGCCCGTCGAACAGGACAGGCCGGTGAATGCAGCGTATCGTCCCCATCTCCGGGTGCTCGATCTCGTAGAAGGTCCCATTGGAAACCGTCTCCGGGTCCGCCATGACCTCGTCGATCCGGTTGACCGGGGCGTGAGGAACGTCCGCTTTCTCCAGTCGTTCCAGCCAGACGTCCCGGGGGTGTTGGCGGAATATCTCCGCCAACAGCGCGTTCAGGACTTCGACGTTCTCGATTCGGTCCATCCGGGTCGCGAAGCGCGAGTCCTCGCGCAGGTCGGGGCGCTCGATCGCGTCGGTCAAGGCCAACCAGAACTTTTCCGGCGACGACAGGTGCACGCTGACTATCCGGCCGTCACCGCAAACGAGCGCGTACGCTTGCGAGTATGCCGCACGGGTGCGCGAATCCATGACGACTCCCTGCCGCGTGTAGCTCGCAAAGACGTCCGGCATGACCGACATGGTCGCCTCGATCATGTTGACGTCGACGCGCCGACCACGCCCCGTGGACTGCCGGGCGAACAACGCGCCCAGGATGCCGTAACAGGCATAGAACCCCGCCAGTTGATCCGATATCGTGGGTCCTCGAACCATGGGCTTCTCCGGATCCAGCGTCAGGTCCATCAGCCCGCTCAGGGCCTGGCCGATGGCGTCGTAGGCGGGGCGGTCGCGATTGGGTCCGTCCCGGCCAAACCCCGAGATGGCGCAGTACACCAGGCCTGGATTGATCTTGCTCAGCGTCCCGTAGCCCAACTCGAGGCGTTCGAGAACGCCGGGCCGGAAGTTCTCGACCAGCACATCGGCGTCCCGCACCAGGTCGAGCAACGTCGCCCGATCGCCTTCGTTCTTGAGATCCAGAACGACACTACGCTTGTTGCGATTGAACCCGACGAAATTCGGACTGTACTTTTCGTTTCCGAAGTTGCGGAACGGATCGCCATCGGGAGGTTCGATCTTGATGACATCGGCGCCCAGGTCGGCGAGCAACAACCCGGCGAACGGGCCGGTGATGAAGCTTCCGAGCTCGAGCACCTTCACGCCTTCGAGAACTTCCTGCGTCATGAATCGTCCCTCCTGTACTCACCCATGCCGGGACGATAACTCTTGTCGTCGAGAAACTGCTTCATCGCCTCGGCGCGCCCGGACTCGGTGTCCATGAAGCGCATCTCGCGCTCTTTCGCCAACAGGTAGTCGGCGGCCTGATCGACGCTCATTCCGCGCACGAGCCGAAGGCTTTCCTTGATCGTTCGCAGGGTCTGCGGGTTCTTCTTGCACAGCGACCTCGCAAGTTCCATCGTCGCGTCTTCCAACTGATCGCGGGGGACGGACTTGTTGACCAGCTTGATCTCGGCGGCCTTCTTGCCGTCGAACGGCTCGCCGGTCATCGCGTACCAGACCGCATCCCGATAGGAGAGTCCGTCGACGATCACTTTTCCGACCAATCCGCCGGGCAGGATTCCCCAGTTCACCTCGGACAAGCCGAACTGGGCCTCGTCCGCCGCGATCGCGAAATCGCAGGCGAACAACTGCACGAAAGCACCCCCGAAACAGTACCCGTTGACCATCGCGATCGTCGGTTTCGGAAAGGCGCTGAGGAGCGTCCACCGCCATTCGTGATTCGCCAGGCGGGCGCGGTGTCGTTCTTTCGGCTTGTCGTCGAGGTCGCGGAAAAACAGCTTGATATCCTGTCCCGCACACCAACTGTCGCCGGCGCCCGTCAACACGAGGACGCGTGTTTCCTCGTCCTCCCCAAGCTCCTTGAGAACGTCGACCATCTCGTAGTGAAGCTGGGGACTCATCGCATTGCGCTTCTCGGGACGATTCAGCGCCACCGTCGTGACGCCGTCACGCTTCTCGACCTTGACCACCTTCAATTTGCTGAAATCCACTATCTTTTCCTCGGGGTTGTGTTGATCGCGAAAGAACCATTGTCGTGATTCGTGGAACGCGAATGCGCCCGGAATCGTCTTCGGCCGATGACGCCTTGCTCGCGTGACGACAAACGGCGGTTCCTCGCGGTAAATGCCTAGACGTGAATCTCGTCGTCCAAGGTGCTCTTGACAAACACGTCCTCTATTGACAGGTGGCGCGTCGAAAGCCCCTGCTCAAAGGAATAGCGAAACATGAGTTCCAGCGTCTTCCGGTTCCTTTCGATTCCGTACGGCCAGTATCCCGGACCCATGATCTCCTCGGTTTTCTCGAGCTCGGCGGACATCCATGGCAGCATGTACTTCAACGCCGCCACCTCGCGCATCTCGGCATCGGCAATCGACCTGGCTTTCTCGAAAGCCTTGGTCAGGCTGGTCGGAAGCCACGGATGCGCCTCGACAAGCGACGTACGCAAACCCAGTGCGTGCATGATGGGAAAGACGCCGGTCCGCCGGTAGTATCCGATCTCCGCGGCTCGGTAATCCGGGTACAGCCTGCCGACGTTTTTCGAACCGCGCTCGAAACAGCTCGGCGCCCGCGCGGTAATCAGCGCGTCGAGTTCGCCGTCGTTCAGCATCTGCGACAGCGACTTGCCATTCGACGCTTTTTCGAGGGGGAAGTCCTCGCTCAGGTTCAGCGGAAACTTCTCTCGACGCCCCGGTACTTCCAGGCCGCCCTGCACCCAGGTCATCTCGTCGGGACGCACGCCGTGTTCGTCCTGGAACATACCTCGCACCCAAAGCGCCGCGGACATCTGGTACTCCGGCACCCCGACCCGACGTCCACGCAGATCGCCGGGTTCGTTGATACCGCGGTCGGTGCGAATGTAGACCGCGGAGTGACGAAACATCCGGGACAGGAAAACGGGAAGCGCGGCGTAGGTGGACATTCCGCGCGACAGCGCAATCAGGTAGGGCGAGAATCCGAGTTCCACCACGTCGAACTCGCCATGCAGGTAGGCGCGCTGAAAGCATTCCTCTACCGACATCGGCAGGTAGTTGATATTGCAACCTTCAACCTGGACGCGCCCTTCGATCAGGGGCTGTACGCGATCATAGTTCCAGGTGGCGATTGACAATTCGATCTTGCTCATCCGATTTTCCGTTCACTGTTATCGAGATTTCTTTCCGCCGGCGTCATTCGTCGCTGGGCGTGGCGGCGTCGTTCGGGGCGGGACCGCCGCGCAACCGGCGCAGCGCGGCGGCAAACGATGCGCCGGCGCCGAACCCAAAGCCGACGCAGACCAGCAGACCCAGCCAGCCGATTGATATACGCAGTGCAGGCAGAACTTCCCCGAACCCGTGAACCATCAACGCCTCGCTGGCGGATCGCCACGAGATGGCCGCCAGCAGCACCGCCCATACGAGGTGCCAGAATGCATCGGCGAAGCGCCGCAGGCGGACCGGAATCCAGGCCGACAACGGTTCGACCCTCACGTTGGCGTCCCTCCATTCCGCGATCGCGACGGCGAATGCGCCGGCCAGTACCATGGAGATCACGACCACGTCGATCGCACCCCGGAAAAGGGTGACGCCGACGATCCGTCCGACCATGTCGATCGACGTCACGGCGATCGCCGCAATGAACCCGGTCGCGCCGGTAAAGGCGAGGACAACCCAGGTTCGCTCCAGGAATCTTCCGATCATCACGCGCCTCGCATACTGGAAGGCAGGTAGGTCGCGATCTGCGGAAAAAAGAGCAGAACGAGAGCGACCACGACGATAGCCACGACGAACGGCAGCACGCCGACGAACGCGTCCTTCAACTCGATTTCGCGCACCACGGACGTCAGAATGAAAATATTGAGCCCGACCGGCGGCGTAATGAGACCCAGTTCTATGAGAACGACCATCATGACCCCGAACCAGACCGGATCGAAGCCGAGTGCGACGACAACGGGAAACAGGATCGGCACGGTCAGGAACAAGATGCCCAACCCTTCCATGATGCATCCGAGCAGCGCCAGGAAACCCATGACCAGCAGCATGGTCTCGATGGGTCCGAGGCCCAGGCCGATCACCGCGTCGGTCAGCTCTACCGGCACCCGGCTGGCCTCCATGAAAAACTGGAAAAAGCCGGTGCCGATAATGATCAGGTAGATGACAATCGACGACTCTGCCGTTTGACGCAGGGCGCGAACGATGCCCCGCAGACCGATTTGTTTCGTCGCGAGCGAGATGATGATCGCCGCCCCGGCGCCGACTGCCGCACCCTCGGTCGGGGTAAACAAGCCAAGGTAGATTCCGCCCATCAGCACGGTGAACAGCAACACGACCGGACCGAGCCGTCGTATTCTCACCCATCCCGAACCCTCGGGTACGGTGGTTCCGGGCATGTCGTCCGGGGCGATGCGCGACCAGGCCAGGACGACGACGCAGAAAGCCGAGATCAACAGGATGCCGGGCAGGATGCCGGCGATGAACAACGCGCCGATCGAGGTTTCGGTCAGGAAGCCGTAAATGATCATCATCGCCGACGGCGGGATCATGATCCCCAACGTACCGCCGGCAACCATGGACCCGCTGACCAGCCGCGGATGGTAGCCACGCTTGAGCATCTCCGGGGCGGCGACCCTGGACATCGCGGACGTCGTCGCCAGCGAAGATCCGGCCGCGGCGGAGAATCCCCCGGATGCCACGACCGTCGACACGGCGAGCCCGCCCCGATATCGTCCGAACAGCCAACTGATGGCGTCGAACAGGTACGCGGACATTCCCCCACCCGAGGCGATGTTCCCCATGAGTATGAACAGGGGCAACGTCGACAGGGAGTAGTTGCTGAGAATATCCACCGGGACCGTTCCGAGGAGATAGCTCACCGTGTCGAAGTCCCGCAGCACCCAGACGCCGCCGAGACCGACGACCGCCATCGCCAGCGCGATAGGCGCACGCAGGCCCAGCAGCAACACCAGGCAAACAAACCCCGCAATACCGATCTGGAAAGGCGTCATCGCGCTGGCTCCGGGAAACCGACCGCCGACATGGATGCGCTACCGGGCCGGCGGTCGGGTCCAATCACTGCGATGACGCTGCCTTGGCCAGGCGCTCGTACTCCTTCTCGAAATCGGCGAGAAAGGCGCGAGCGGGAACGCCATCCGCTTCGAGCGCATCGAGCTTGGCTTCGATCGCAGGTCGCACCTTCTCCCGCCAGCTTGCACGCTCCTCCGCGCTCAGTACCCGGCTGGTGTGACCGTCGGAGTTCGCGATATTGATGCCGGCCTTGTCGCTTTTCGCGAATGCAGCCGCAAACTCCCCGACCATTTCCTCCGTCGAATAGGCGTCGAACAATGCCTTGACGTCATCCGGAAGCTCCGCGTAACGAGCTTCGTTCATCAGCAGGAACAGCGGCGCGGCAGAGATGTCGATCTCGACATGGTGCGAGGTGACTTCGCCTACGTTGAAGGCGCGCAGCATGCCGAAGGCGCCAATCGCGCCGTCGAGGACGCCTTTCTCGAGCGCCTCGTATGTCGCAGGGGCCGGGGTCAGTATGCCTTCGGCGCCGAGCAGTGCGAGCGAGTCGACCATGATCTCGTTGCCGGCGCGAATCTTCAGCCCCTCCAGGTCTTCCATCGATTTAACGGGCGTGCGCGTATGCAACTGCTGCATGCTGGTCAACCAGATCGAGAGGACGCGTACACCCTCCATCGTGTCGCCGAGATACTTCCTGTGGGTTGTCCAGAACGCCCGCGTGGCCAGAACGCTGTCGTCGTAGAGGAACGGCAGTTCCAGGAGGCCCATCAAGGGGAATCGGCCCGGCGTGTAGCCGAATAGACCATGGGATATGTCGACAAGCCCCCGCTGCACCTGGTCGAACTGCCGCGGCGCCTTCCCGTACGCGGATCCGCCGAAATAGGTTTCGAACTCGACCTTACCTCCGGAGGCGGCAGTGATCTCCTCGATCATCCGGTCCACGGTCAACCGATGGTTCGGGCTGTTCGACGTGGTAAAGGCGCTGATCGTCAGCTTGATCGGCGTCTCCTGGGCGCTCACGGGTCCGGCGAGGCCGGCCGCGACAAACAGGGAACCGATGATGCCGGTCACTTTCTTCAACATGGTTGTCTCCTCCGCTGCGGTGAAATGACGGCATCGAGTTTGCCGCCGGTAAAGTGCTTTCTTCGGACGTGAACGGCTACAGGGTGATGTAGACGTTCTTCATCTGCGTGTAGGAAAGCAGTTCCTCGAAACACTCTTCCTTGTTGTTTCCGGATTGCTTGTAGCCGCCGAACGGCGCCGGGAAAAAGTGCGAGGCCGCGTTGTTGATCCAGACGTACCCGGCCTCGACCCGGCGCGCCGCGTTGTGAGCGGTCGCCAGGTCCTGCGTAAATATCCCCGCTGCCAGCCCGTACTCGACGCTGTTGACCTCGTCGAACATCCGATCCTCGTCCCGCCACTTGAGCACCGAGAGCACCGGGCCGAAGATCTCCTCGCGGGCAATCCGCATGTTCATGTTTACGTTGGTGAACACCGTGGGCTCGATGAAGTAGCCGCCGTCGAGACTTCCATCGGCCGGACGACCGCCGCCCGCGACGAGGCGGGCACCCTCGGATTTGCCGATTTCTATGTACTCCATGATCTTGTCGAACTGGGCCTTCGAAACGATCGCGCCCATGGTGGTCGCGGGATCGGTGGGGTCGCCCGGGCGGTAGCTGCGTATCTCCCTCAACACCCCTTCGAGAACGTCGTCGTGGATGTCCTCGTGAATGAACAGCCGGGTGGTGGAGGAGCAGGCCTGGCCGCACCATGCAAACGCCATTCCCTTGACCGCGCCGGCAATGGCGCGGTCAAGGTCCGCGTCGGGGTAGATGACCAGTGCGTTCTTTCCGCCCAACTCCAGGCTGACATGTTTCAACTGGTCCGCCGCGGCGCGGGATATCGCGCGACCGGTCGGTATGGAGCCTATCAGGGTGACGCGCGGCACCAATGGGTGCGTAACGAGCGCTTCCCCGCAGGCCTTGTCGCCCGAGAGCACGTTGAACACGCCCGGGGGAAAGATGCCGTCGATCAGTTCGGCCAGGCGGTAGGCGGACAACGGCGCCTGGACCGGCGGCTTCATGATGACCGTGTTGCCGGCGCCGACGGGCGCCGCGAAACGGCTCGCGGTAAACATGATCGGGTGGTTGTAGGCCACGATTCGCGCGCAGACGCCGTACGGCTCACGCACCGTCATGTTGACGATTCCGTCGCCCATGGGAATGGTCGCGCCGCGCAACTCGTAGACCAGGCCGGCGAAATACTCGACCAGTTCGGCCGCGATGTCGACATCGCGCATCAGGGCCTGCACCGGGTTTCCGCAGTCGATCGCATCGAGAAGCGCCAGCTCCTCCTTGTGCTCCCTCAGCACCGCGGCGACTTCGCGCAGGGCGTTTCCCCGAACCGAAGGCACCGTGCCCCGCCAGGACAAGAACGCTTCGTGCGCGGCTGCCACGGCGGCCTCGACGTCTTCCGCATTCGCTTCCGCCACATACCCCAGGGATTCGCCGGACGCCGGGCTGAAGTTCTCGACGCTACCCCCCTTGGGCTCGTGCCAGGAACCACCGTAGTACAGACCCCGATGAGCGGGGAGCATGATGCTGTTTCGTTGTTCGGGAGCCTGCTCGTTCATCTTGCGTGCCTCGGGTGTTTTTCAGAACTTGCCTGGGACTCTCGCCTCGTTCCGCGCGGCGGCGTCGTCACAGGCGGTGTCGATCCAGGTAATTCGATATTTCCACGACGACCCCCTCGGGGTTGTCGTGGGCGAGGTCGTGACTACCGGCGATCTCGACGACCTCGGCGAGCGGGTTGGCCGCGCGCACCTTCGCCTTGGTCTCGGCGGCAAACAGGTTTGACGTCGCGCCCCGGATGACGAGGAAGGGAAAGTCCACCGCACCCAGGACGCTCCACGCGTCGACTTTCTCCGGTTCGCGCTTTCCGCCTTCGAGCACGGCCCGGAACTTGTCCCGGTAGTAGAGGTCGCGGCGCAGGCGGTACCCCCCTTCCTGCTTCTCGAGAAAATTCTCGAAGCGCCTGCGCATCGGCGCGTCGGCGGGAAGATCGGCGGGATGGCCGTGATAGGCAAGTGCCGCATCGATGGATTCGAACAGGTCCGGCTGGCGCCCGATCGAGTTGGCGACGTGCTTGCGCCCTTCCGGCGCGAGGTCAGGCGCGAAATCGATGCAGGCCAACCCCTTCACCCGCTGCGGGTGCCAGCCGGTCGCGAGCAGGCATACGCGCCCGCCCATTGAATGGCCGGCCAGGACCGCCTCGTCCCAGTTGAGGTGGTCCATCAATGCAACGACGTCCCCGGCGACCGAGCGCAGCCCGTAGTCGCGCGTCGGACTCCGGCCGGATTGCCCGAACCCGCGCATGTCCATCGCCACCACCTCGCGATCCCGCGCGAGCGCCGCGGCGACCGGCACCCAGTCGTACGAGAAAAATGACAGGCCGTGGGCGATCAGCAATGGCGTCTTGCCGGGCGCGCCGAAAAGGCGGTAAAAAATCTCGACACCGTCTGCCGGCGCCCTACCGGTGCGATGCGGCAGCCTGGAAATATCCCGTTCCATGCTATCTACCCCCGTCCCGACATGATGCCCATGCCGGTCAGCCATTCCGGGACGATCCCGTAGTAGTCGAGACCGATCGAAACCGGGTCGATAACGCGGGCGGCGGCGGCGGCGGAAACCCAGGCTCGAACCTCGTGGGCGCCGAACCCGGCCTTCCTGTCGATTTCCTCGTCGGTGATCGAATCCAGGGCGTTCTCGTCGAAGGCGCTGAACATGTCGATGAAATCACGATCCCACTGCTCGTTCGGCGGCAAACACGGGCCACGCTGTTCGACCAGGTCGCGCGCGGCCTGGATCACCCGCGCCTCGCGCGCCTGCAGTTCTTCGCGGGTCGGCTCCTGCTTGTTGATCAGGCGGCGCGCAATCTTCGTCGACGTGCGGTCCAGGCGAGGCGTCGGCGGGTCGTGGGACAGTCCGCCGGAACCGACTAGCGTAATGCGCTTGTCGCCGTGACCTTTCAGGAATCGTCCCACGGCTTCGCCGAACAGTCGTGAGCGGCGAAGCGAAGGCCGTGGATCGGCCGCGCAGTTCACGAATATCGGCAGCACGTCGTATCGGGCCAGGGCGCCGGTCAACTTGATCAGGGGAATCGTGATGCCGTGATCGACCTTCATGTCGTAGGACACCGCGACATCGAAGTCCTCGCCGCGCACGTGGCGCGCACATTCGAGGGCGAGGTCCCTGGGAACCTTGAGCGGGCCGCCGGACAGGCCCCAGTCTTTCGACCCCTCGGCGGCGAGGCCGATACAGAAACTCGGCATCAGTTCGTAGAAGAACCCGTTGAAGTGATCGGGACCGAAAACCACGACCAGGTCCGGCTCGAACGCGCGAACCTGCTGGGCGGCGCGCTCTATCGCGGCGAAGAACCTCGACTGCTCTCCGTCACCACTCTCTTCGATGCCCGTCAACATCAACGGACTGTGGGATGCACATATCAACTGGATCGGCATTCGGCCTCCCGCGTGATCGGCCGTCAGCCCTTGCGCCGACGACTCGTTTTTACGTTGTCGGCGCCAACTATAGCATGAAAAGGATATAAGTCTATACTTTTAATTTTTTGTTATTATGTAATTGATATTCAATACTTTCCATTGCTTTCGGCTGCGGGAGAACCGACCGGAAATCGAAGAGGACGTACGCCGATCAAGACCGCGTCCCGGGAGGCATTCGGCGTGACGCATCGCGGCGCATGACCGCGATAGCCGTCGAACTCCCGCCTTCGAGACGCTTCGATGCCGCGCGAATCCGGCACGTCGTTGCCGGAACGGACACTAGCGAATCGTCATTTCCAATCTGACGACATCGCCCCGGTACAAACCCTCGCTCGCGAAAATCAGTACGCCGGCCCTGGAGTGCACGCGCCGGTGCATGAGCACCACGGGCGAATTGATCGGAATCTCGAGCGCGGCGGCCGTCTCCACGTCCGCGACATGAACCGTCAACGTCTGGTTGGCGGAACCGATGTCGTCGCCCGCCAGTTCCTGCAACTGAACCAATAGCGGCTGGTCCTCGAATTGCGCGGCGGGAATCTTCTCGTAAAGCGACACGTCAAGGTAGGAAGTACCCAACAGGTACGCCTGGCCCTCTTTGCGATGCAGGCGTTTGAACCGGTGGTAGGCCGCCGCCAGGGGCGCGCCGTCGCGCAAGACGTCGGGCATCGGGACCCCGGTCTCGGACGACAGCGTCAGGATCTGTGCGCCGACATGGGCATTGATAATCGCGTTCCAGTCCATCTCGAGCCGGTGGGTGTGCACCGGCGCCGGCGACTTGAGCACGAACGAACCCTTCGCGCGGCGCTGCTCGACGAGTCCTTCTTCCTTGAGCACGTTGAAAGCCTGGCGTACCGTGCCCCGCGCCACCTTGAACTCCCTCTCGAGCTGGTCGATGTTGGGAATACGGCTACCGACGGGCCATTGCCCCGTCGCGATCCGGTTGCGAAACAAGTCCGCCAGTTGAATGAACAGGGCGACCCGGCTCTTCTTGAGGCTCTCACTGACCGCGATCGCCGACTTCGAGTCATTACCGGTATCCTGCCGCGAGTCCGTCAATCTTCTCTCCCCGGGGGTTCGCTCGTCGCCCGCTTCGATATCACGCGCTCGATGCCGAGCGAACAAGGCGAACGCGTCTCCCGGCCGATTGAGCCGACGAGAGTCGTTTAGGTCAAGCGTGAATCGTGGAGCCTAATAAAACAATAGTACAGTCTTATGTACTTTTTTGACAACTGCACCTCGGTGCTCACTACGCAGACCTTTTATTTCATTCGTGGC
This sequence comes from Gammaproteobacteria bacterium, assembly GCA_030429665.1. GTDB lineage: Bacteria > Pseudomonadota > Gammaproteobacteria > Arenicellales > CAJQKF01 > BQJD01. The sequence continues at coordinate 51,511 of JAUIEZ010000011.1, forward strand.
GCGTCGCGTAGTGCAATCCGACGAGCAGCCAAAACGTGCGATTCCTGCTCCGAGGTCTCGACCGCGCCAGGACGTCTCTCCCGGACCCGCCTGATGGCTTCCCCGGGATCTGAACCCAGTTCTATCAGCAGGCGTGCCGCCACCAGGCCGGTCCGCCCGAGCCCGCCCCGGCAGTGCAACACCAGTGACTCGCCGCCTTGCAGTCTCGTCACCATGTCGCCGGCGTAAACCGGCCAGTCGTCCTCGAACCGCGTCGACGGCACCGAGACGTCGACGATGGGCAGGTGCAGCCAGTCCATCCCGTTGCCGCGGGCGCGCTGGCCAAGATCGGGCACGCCGAGAAGTTCGAGTTCGTGGTCTTCGACGAGGGTCACCAGCAGCGATGCACCCCAGTCCCGGATCGCCAGGAGGTCCGTATCCAGGTCCCTGTCCCACGCGCCCGTCATGGCGCCCGGGTCCTTCTTGCCGGGGCAGAACGTCATGCCGATACGGCCGCCGCCCTCGGTCTCGACGTGGTCGATCCGGATCGGGTGGGATTGGCTGGTGCGCGCCTTCACCGTGCCAACTCCAGGTCGAGCGAACGGGACAGCACCAGCAGGTCGTCCGCCATTTTCTCGATCAGTTCGCGGCGACTCAGGCGATTTCGCCAGGTCTCGGGAATGTCGTGCTCACCGTAATACGCGCCGGCCAGTTGCCCGTAGATGGCGCCGGTGGTGTCGGCGTCCTGTCCGAGATTCACCGCCGCCAGGGCGCCGCTGCGAAAGTCATCCGTCGTGGCAAAGGCCCACAGTGCCGCTTCAAGGGCGTTCACGACGTAACCGTCGCCGCGGATGTCCGGCGGCCGCCTCTCGTGAAACGACCCGGCGGCGATTCGATCGATCTTCGGGCTCAGTTCGCCCTGTTTCCATTCACCCCGGCCGGGATGGTAACGGGACCCGAGCAGCTCGGCCTTCGCCACGCCCGAAACCGCGCCCACGATCAGGCCTGCGTAGTAGCGGCAGGCGTCAATCGGTTCGGCAGCGGCGTGGGTGGTGCGGGACATCTCGCCCGCCAGCGCAATGGCCGCATCGATCTGCCGGGCAACCGCGAGCGGTACCGGGGCGAGCCGCATCAACGAACCGTTGCCGCCGGTGGCGGGATCGGTCGACCCGGCGAAGGGATCGCCCGTCGCCTCGAACCGGTCGAGCGCGGAACGGATCGTGATACCGATGTCGAAGCAGCGTCCGTTGCTGCTCATGTAGCCGTCCCGCCGCCAGCGCAGGTAACGGCACATCTGGTCGCAGGGGTCGAAGGCGCCGGTCTCGACCAGGCTCGCGGCAAGGCACAGGGCCATGGATGTGTCGTCCGTCCACTCCCCGGGCGACAGCCGAAACGGACCGCCACCCACCATGTCGTCGATGGGCTCGAACCTGCCGGGGGCCGTGAACTCGAGCGTCGTGCCGAGGGCATCGCCGACCGCCAGGCCCAGCATCGCGCCCCGGTAACGGTCGCTGCTTTCCGAGATCATCATCGTAGTCCTGTTGGGACAGACACCATTGGATTTCTCCGGCCGCATTGGCGCCAGAGGGCGCGAGTCAATTCATCCGGGTGTCGTTCACCTCGCCAGGCCAGTCGAAACGAGTTAAACCCACACCTGGACGAATCGCTTGTTCAGGAAACTGGTTAGGCGAAGGGAGAACCCCATCGATGCCCGAACAAACCGACCTCAATGCAGCTCCCGGGAACGCCGCTGCAGCCCATCGAATATGGATTCCAGCCCCGGATGCACACCGCGCACGCCTTCGATCACCCTGCCCGCCCAATCGAAGTACTCCCGCTTCCGTTGTGCCGGCCAATCGGCCGGGGGCGAAGCCAGGATATCCCGCAGGATGCAGATCTTGTCTGCCAGCTTGACCAGCTTCGCCTCGGGAGACAGGTGCGGGGCGTGCTCGACCTGAAGTTGTTTACGCACCTGCTTCTCCAGCGACTTGTCGTCCGTCACCTCGAGAACGATTGACGTCACCTCGGGCCCGAACGCGTCCCGCAGTTCGTCTTCGGTGGTTTCCGTATCTTCGATCGTGTCATGCAGGATGGCCGCGCACAAAACGGTAGGGTCAACCACACCACCTTCGTTCGCGAGAACGTCCGCCAAGGCGATTGGATGGTTGATGTAAGGTGAAGCCTCCGCGTCCTTACGACGCTGATTGCGATGCTTCTCGGCCGCAAAGGCGACTGCCTTGATGAATGTACCCATGTGGTTCTTGTCGTCAGTCACTGCATCCCCTTTCTTCTTGATTTAAATCCGGTATTTCCAAATGAAAACCAGTCGAATCGCTAATTTAATCATCTTGTGAGAAACGAGAGAATTATACCGCGTTGATAACCGAGGCCACGACCAAGCCAGCGCAGTCGCGACAGGCGTTTACCGGCTATGAAACGGCGTAGCTGGCATGGGACATGCCGCCCGCAAGACAAACGCCCCGGAGAACCGGGGCGTGTTGTTTGAGTGACCGCGTCGCTGGCAGGTCTTCAGTCCACTGGCCCGTCCTCGCAGGCCATTCCGTCGCAGTCGACGCGCAGGCGCTTGCCTCCCAGCGTTAGCTTAATCTCAAAATCCTCTTTTCCGTCACGAAGCACGAGTCTGGCCTTGGTCGGATTATTCGGATCGTCGGCTTTTGTCAGGCGCAGATCAACCTCGGGATCTTTTGGGTCAGGGCCAAAAAACGGAAGGATGTCGCCGCATTGGTCCTTGGGCGAAACATTTTTCTTCCAGCTGCTACTGAACAGGCTGTCGCTTGACTCGCTGAGTTCCAAGTGAGTTTCCCAGAGCACTTCCGTGATACAGCCGAAAGGCTCCATAACGACCGCATGTGCCTCCTGGACCAGGTGATCAAGCCCGGGAAGTCTTGTCGTCTCGGGCGAGTTCCCGGCGCCCGTGCGTGATTCTACGACCTCGAAAACCGCCAGTAACTGAACGAGCCACCAGCCATCCCCGCGCCCTAAATCGCGCTCAGCATAGCCTCTTAATTCGCTCGTAAAACGCGGTTCGATCGACGGCTCCGCTTGCGCGGAGCGGATCAGCTTGTCGAGTAGCGTGCTTTTTGGGGCGCGGTTCTCGGCGAAAAGTCCGGGTTCAGTGCTGCGGCCCTGGTTGAATGCGGACATCGTGCTTGTCCCGCCGGATAGCGGGTTAGGTGAGGTAGTTTGCGCGTGAGCTGGCAAACTAACTGATTCGATCACTGGCGTGGTCCAGGTCGAGGGGAGTTTCGCAGCCGTGACCGCACTGCCACCGATGGTCAACGCTTTAAGCAGATTTCTTCGATTTGTTCTCACAGAAAAATTTCTCCGCATTCTTCGACAAAGGGGTAAAAGGTTGGCATCCCTGCGACGAGTAACGAACCATGGATTCTAACGGACCAGAGTCCATTCTTCTTCCCGAAGCAACGTTGATCGTGTCGATTCGCCCTATTGTTTGACCTGGATCTATCACATGACCCGATCCTACAAAACCCGCGCGCGACCGCGCGAGAGAGAACACCCAAATATTGACACCATCCACTACGCGCCATAGGCTTGTCGAATCAAAAACGTAACGGATGACACCCATGACCCGGGCACGAAGGGAACTCGTCTCGCTCGACGCCACGCCCTACTACCACTGTATCTCCCGCTGCGTGCGCCGCGCCTTCCTGTGCGGCGAGGACCACGCCAGCGGGCGTAACTTCGAGCATCGCCGCGGCTGGATCGTCTAGCGCATCAAGCAGCTCGCCGCCGTCTTCGCCATCGACGTCGCCGCCTACGCGGTGATGAGCAATCACTTCCACGTCGTCCTGCGCGGCGATACCGATCGGGTCGGGGCGTGGTCCCGTGACGAGATCATCGACCGCTAGCGCTCCCTGTTCGCGGGACCGCCGCTGGTTCAGCGCCTCGCCGCCGGCGAATCGCTCCTCGACGCCGAACTCGCCGCCATCGACGAGGTGGTCTCCACCTGGCGAGAGCGCCTGGCCGATGTCAGTTGGTTCATGCGCTGTCTGAACGAACACATCGCCCGCCTCGCCAATGCCGAGGACCGCTGCAAGGGCCGCTTCCGGGAAGGACGCTTCCGCTGAGAGGGCCTGCTCGATGACACCGCCCTGCTCTCCTGCATGGCCTACGTCGACCTCAATCCCATCCGCGCCGGCATGGCCGATACCCCGGAATCGTCCAATTTCACCAGTATTCAGGAGCGACTCGGTATCGTGCCGGCCGCCGATGTGTATTCGGGTGCTGATTCTTCGAAAGCCTCGACCAGTTCGAACTCATCGACGCTAGCCGATCTGCTGCCGTTCGCCGGGTATCTTGGCAATGCCAAGCCCGGGGCCGCCATTCCCTTCGCCCTGAGCGACACGACTACGCCGAACTCATCGAGTGGACGGGACGTGCCATGCGTGAGGACAAGCCCGGCCATATCCCCGAGAATACGTCGCCGCCGCTGCAACGCCTCGCCATACCAACCGATGCATGGCTCAGGGCGACCCACGCCATCGAGACCCGCTTCCCCACTGCCATCGGGCCGAGGATCGCCTTGCGATACTTTGCCGGAATCTGAAACGTAAATGGCTTCGTGGCGCCGGCGCCTGTCGTGCGTTATACCGACCGGCTATTCTGCCGACGTAGCGTAAGCCCGATGACCCCAGGCGTAGTTCCCATCGGCGGCTGCCGAGACCTTTGTGCGCCTAGCAACGGCGATTCCTTCACCTCGAGCTGATACGTAGATCTTTCTTACGGTCCGCTGACGTGTCTTGAGGGTGAGCTCTTCGCCATTTCACTTCGAACGTCACATTTGACCAGTTTCTCTTATTCTTCGGGCATTTTTATGGATGTCCTGTTGTTGCGTCTTTTTATGGATGTCCTGTTGTTGCGTATGGTTGTTGTATTTTATGGATGTCCTGTTGTTGCGTAACGGGTCGCGCCGACTTTCCAAGCAAGTTTGATGGTCGGGCTAGCGTCGGATCCGTGGCTGCTGTCTGCTAGCGCACTAGTCAGGCGATATTGCTCCCACGGCATCACGTCGGGAAGCACACGCCGGGAAGGACACTCGTCAGATTCTTCTGGCTCAGGAATCCGGCAATCCGCCGATGCATGTGTGGGCGGGAATTCTCGTCCGGCCGGACCGTCCACTTCGCCCCAGGCAAACGATTTGCTCGATCGGGGCACGGTAAGCCTCGAACCCTTGGCGGTGTAGCTTTCGGAGGGCCGGGGTACCCCGGCTACGGGCGTTTGATTCCCGGTAACGGTGCCATTGCAAACCCCGCAAGGCGCGTACGTGGCGATCCGTGAAACCTGCGTGGCGGGGCGACTCTGTCGATGCGGACGCGTCGTCACGGCGGCTTGGCGCCGACGCCTCGCACAATGATTCCAACCGTCCTCGAGTCGACTTTGTGCAAAGATTCTGCTTTCGGCAAATAGTTAAAAGAAAAGAGGAATGTCTATTCTCAACAGTGAAAATATGTTGTATGTTATAACAAAAAACCGCTGGAGTTTCCATGGCAACATCGAACTGCACACGCTGGCGTATCGGCGTCGATATCGGAGGGACATTCACCGACCTGGTGTTGGTTGAGGACACCGGGATTCACCACGTGATCAAGGTGCCGTCGGTTCCGGCCACGCCGGTGGACGGCGTCGTCCGGGCCGTCGAGGAGGCCGCAGCCAAGCTTCGAATCGATGTCGGCGAGATGCTGGCACGGTGCGAGCTGTTCATGCACGGGTCCACCGTCGCCACCAACACGTTGCTGGAACACGCCGGCGCCCGGGTAGGCATGCTCTGCACCGAGGGTTTTCGCGACAGCCTGGAGATTCGTCGCGGTATCCGCGCCGACGCCTGGGCGCATCGTGAACCGTACCCGGAGGTATTGGCGCCTCGTAGGCTGCGCCAGCCGGTGCGTGGGCGCATTGACCGCGACGGCAACGAGATCGAGCCTCTGGACGTCGACGACATCAAGCGCGCGGCAGACTGTTTTCGTGCCGAGGGTGTCGAAGCCGTCGCGGTGTGTCTGTTCAACAGCTTCGTCAATCCTGAGCACGAGCGTGCCGCCGTAAATGTGCTGAAGCAGGCCTGGGGTGGTCGCTGGATCAGCGCATCGAGCGATATCGCACCGATTATGGGCGAGTACGAACGTGCATCGACAGTGGTGCTGAACACGTACGTGGCGCCGCGAACCGTCGGCTATGTACGAGACCTGGCGCAGCGCCTGGGCGACCTCGGCCTTGCCGCGCCGTTGCTATTGATCCAGAACAATGGCGGCGCGGTCTCGGCCGAAAGCGTGTCACGACGGCCCGCCTCGTTGCTGCTGTCGGGGCCCGCGGCAGGCGTCGGCGCACTGAATCTGTACAAGCGCTTGTCGGGATCCGACAACCTGATGTCGATGGAAATCGGCGGCACGAGCTGCGACGCCATGCTCATGAGCGGTGGCGAGGTGGCCCACACCGACATGCTGGACCTCGACGACTACCACCTCGCCTTGCCGTCAATCGACCTGCATACCATTGGTGCCGGCGGCGGCACCATCGCCGGCGTTGATTCCGCCGGCATGTTGTTCGTCGGGCCGCGAGGTGCCGGCGCCCATCCCGGTCCGGCTTGCTACGGGAAAGGCGGTGTCGAGCCCACCGTCACCGATGCCCAGCTCGTGCTCGGACGCCTGGAACCCAATGCCTACAGCGGCGGCTCACTGGTGCTGGACCGGGAGCTCGCGGCACGTGCCGTCGACGAGCGGCTGGCGCGGCCGCTCGGTATCGGCGTGGAAGAGGCGGCACAGGGGGTGATCCGGCTGATGGAGCAGGCGTTGTTGCACGCCATGCAACGGATCAGCGTGGAGCGTGGTTTCGATCCGCGACGGTTCGTGCTGGTGGCCTGCGGCGGCGCCGGCCCGCTGCACGGCGCGCCGGTCGCGCGCATGCTGGGTTGCCGCAAGCTCTACGTGCCGCGCATGGCTGGCACCTTCTGCGCCTTGGGCATGTTGCATTCGAACGTGCGTCACGACCTGGTCAGCGTATGCTTCGGCGACCTCGCGTCCATCGACCGCGACCACGTCCGCACCCTGTTCCACGGCATGCGGGCCGAAGCGGAGCAAAGACTGCTTGCCGAAGGATTCTCCGCGGAGGATCAAAGCTACGTATTTGCGTGCGACCTGCGCTACAGGGGGCAGCAGTGGGACGTGCGCGTGCCGCTGGAGGGGCCGGAACTCGACGACGGGTCGGTGCGCGGGGCCTTCGAGCGCGAACACGAGCGGCTGTTCGGCCACATCCAGCCGAACGGGACGCTGGAAATAACCAAGCTTCGCGTCGGCGCCATCGGGCGCGTTCGCGAGGCCGCGTTGGAGACCGCCGCCCGCGCGACGAGCGCCGAGGCGCCGGTGGCCGAGATGCGCCGCGCGTGGATCGATGCCGAGCGAGGCTGGCGCGAGGTGCCGGTCTATCACGGAGAGCGGCTCGAAGCGGGACACCGCTTCGAGGGGCCGGCGCTCGTACGCGAATTGACCACCACGCTGTTCGTCGGCAATGGGGACAAGGCAGAGGTCGACGAGGCCGGAAACTATGTCATCGAGGTGCATCCATGAACAAGCAAGACGATACCCGATCCAGCTTGCTGGAACGTTTGGATCCGGTCACCCTGGCGCTGGTGCAGAATCGGCTCGACCACGTGGCGCGACAGATGGGCTGGGTTATGACGCGTACCGCGCGTAGCCCCATCTTCAACCACGCCCACGATTTCTCCTGCTTCATCACCAACGCCGAGGGCGTCCTGCTCTCTCAGGCCGACGGCATTCCGATCCATACGGGCGGCGGCGGCTTTACCATCCGCGCCGTCATCGATGCGTTTCGAGGACGCATCGAACAAGGCGACGTCTTCCTTTCCAACGATCCCTACGCGGCCGGTGGCAACCACCTCCCGGACTGGGTCATCGCCAGGCCGGTGTTCGTACAGGGCCAACTGGTTGCCTTCACCTGCAATCGTGCCCACCAGTCGGATATCGGCGGTGGTGCGGCCGGTACTTACAATCCGCTGGCCACGGAGATTTTCCACGAGGGCATACGCCTGCCGCCTCTGAAGATTGCCGACGCCGACGGTGTTCGCGACGACGTCTGGTCGTTGCTGCTGCTCAACACCCGGTGTCCCGAGGAACTCGACGGCGACGTGCGCGCGATGATGGGCTCTACGCAGATCGGCGCCGAACACGTGGCCGAGCTGGTCGCGGGTCTCGGGTTGGACTCGGCGATGGACTACTTCGACGGTCTGCTCGATCACGGCGAGCGACGCATGCGCCAGGCCATTGCGGCATTGCCTGACGGCGAGTACCGGGGCGTGGACGGCTTCGATAACGACTGCTTCGATCCGGTAGACGTGGAAGTGCAGGTCAAGGTGGTCGTGGACGGGGACCGGCTGGTCATCGACTTCACCGGCACCAGCGGGCAGATCCGCGGTTTCAAGAACAGCTCGCTGGCAAATACCCACTCGGCAGTCTATGCGGCGGTGTCATCGTTCTTCGATGCGGACATTCCGCGCAACGAAGGCACGTTTCGGCCACTTCAGATCATCGCGCCCAGGGGCTCGCTGGTGAACCCGGATCCACCGGCCCCGGTGACCATGTGCACGGTGTTTCCCGCGTACGAAATCATCCACGCCTGCTGGTGGGCGCTGGGCAGCGCCGCACCCGAACGTGCCTGCGCCGGCTGGGGCAAGAACTCCTTTCCTAACAGTTCGGGCCGTCGAGACGAGGGTGGAACCTGGGTCATGTATCACTGGGGCGGGTTGTCCGGCGCGGGCGCGGTAAGCGGTCGCGACGGCTTCAATCAGCTCGGACCACTGGTAACGCTCGGCGGATTGACCATTCCCAATGCCGAGGTCTACGAACAGCTCTACCCGGTTCGCGTGCTGCGCCAGGAGTTTCGATGCGACGGGGGCGGTATCGGCGAGTACCGAGGCGGCACCGGCGTGGAATACGTGGTGCAAACACGCGCGCCTGCCGAGTACTCCTTCCGGGCGGAGGGGGTCACGCGCCCCACCGGGCTGGGCGTGAACGGCGGCGGTGCCGGCGCGCGGGGGACCTTGCGCGTGGAACCCGTCGAGGGCGAGGCGGTGACCCCGCCGGTGTACGGGTTGCTTCGCTTCGAGCCCGCAACGCTTACCGTCCGTTCGCCCGGCGGCGGCGGCTTCGGCAACCCGCTGGAGCGCGACCCCGCCCGCGTCTTGCGCGACGTCCAGGACGGCGTCGTCTCACGCGGGGCGGCGCTCGAGAGCTACGGCGTGGTGATCGGCGACGACGGGTCGCTGGACGAGCCGGCGACCGTCGCGCTGCGCGATCGACGCCGCCCGGCCTAGCCCTGTCTAGGCATCAGTTTCGCAACAGGTTAGGCAGCAGCAGGCTGATCTGCGGGAAGGCCGTCAGCAGGATGGTCACCAGTACCAGGACCAGGATGTAGGGGATCACGGAGCGCGAAATCGACTCTATGCTGGTCTTGGCGATCTGCGTGGCCACGAACAGGTTGGCGCCGAGCGGTGGCGTGAGGAAGCCGATCTCGGAGGTGATCACCAGCAGGATGCCGAAGTGGATCGGATCGACGCCCAGCGCCACCACCACTGGCAGCAGGATCGGCGTCAGGATGACAATGGTCGCCAGGGTTTCCATGAAGGTGCCGATGATGATCAGCGCGACGTTGATCAGCATCAGTACTAGGAACCAGTTGTCGGAGAAATTGAGCAGCAGGGCGCTGAGTTTCTGCGGCACCTCGAAGTTGGTGAGCATGCGGCCGAAGGCGCCCGCGAGTCCCACCATGATGGTGACCGTGCCGCAGATCACCACCGCGTGCAGCGCAGCGCGATACAGTTTCGACCAGGTCAGCTCGCGGTAGATCACCGCGCCAACGAACAGTCCGTAGACCACCGCGATCACCGATGCCTCGGTGGGCGTGAACACACCGCCGTAGATGCCGCCGAGCACGATGAACGGCGCCAGCAGCGCCCAGAAGGCGTTCTTCATCGCCGCAATGCGCTCGGCGGCCGTGTAGACGCGACCGGTCCCGCCGAGGCCAGCCCGGCGGCACATCAGCCAGCTGGCGAGGATCAACAATGCCCCGGTGAGCAGCCCCGGGATCAATCCGGCGATGAACATGCTGGTGATCGACACGTTGCCGACCACGCCGTAGATGATCATCGGGTTGCTCGGCGGGATCATGATACCGATGGTGCCGCCGGTGGAGGTTACCGCGCCTGCCAATGGCGCGCTGTATCCGGCCCGGATCATGGCCGGGATCATGATGGTGCCGATCGCCGCCACGGTTGCCGGACCGGAGCCGGAAATGGAGGAGAAGAAGATGCAGGCGAGGATCGTTACCGCCGAAAGCCCGCCGGTGATGCCGCCAACCAGCGTTTGCGCGAACTCGATCAGGCGTCGGGACAGGCCGCCGAATTCCATCAGGTATCCGGCGAGGACGAAGAACGGCACCGCCATCAGCGGGAACGAGTCGGTGGCGTTGTACGCTGTCTGCGGCA
>JAUIEZ010000174.1 GCA_030429665.1 Gammaproteobacteria bacterium
GCTTCGTCCTCGGCTTCGTCCTCGGCTTCGTCCTCGGCTTCGTCCTCGGCTTCGTCCTCGTCCTCGTCCTCGTCCTCGGCTTCGGCTTCGGCTTCGGCTTCGGCTTCGGCTTCGGCTTCGGCTTCGGCTTCGGCTTCGGCTTCGGCTTCGGCTTCGGCTTCGGCTTCGGCTTCGGCTTCGGCTTCGGCTTCGGCTTCGGCGAGGGGCAGGCTGATATTCTGCTCGCGGGCGATCGCCTTGAGATCGCGCTGTTCGATCAGCGTGGGGAGTTCCTTGAGCGAGGTAAGGTTGAAATACGCCAGGAATGCCGGGGTCGTACCGTACAGCGCGGGATGACCGGGCACATCACGCACGCCCACCTGCTTGATCCACTCGCGCTCGCTCAAGGTGCGCATGATCTCCGTGGAAACCGCCACTCCGCGTATGTCCTCGATGTCGCCGCGCGTCACCGGTTGGCGATAGGCGATGATGGCAAGGGTTTCGAGCAATGCGCGCGAGTAACGCGGCGGGCGTCCCTCGTTGAGCCTTCGCAGCCACGGCGCGAGGTGCTCGCGGGTCTGGTAGCGGTAGCCGCCGCCGATCCTGCGCAGCTCGACGCCACGCCCGTCGGCGTCGGCCTCGAGCACGCCGATTACTTCCTTGACCTGCTCTCCGTCGGGTCGCGCGTCCTCGGGAAACAGGGAAAGTATCTGGTTCACGGTCAGCGGCGCCTCGGCGGCCATGATGGCCGCCTCGACGATCTGCTTCAGGATGTCCTGGTCGACGCTCATTCTCCGATTGCCTGGATGTGTACGGGTGCAAAGGGTTCGTTCTGGACCACCCGCAGCATGCGATCGCGGGACAACTCGAGAATGGCCATGAAGCTCACCACGAGGCCCATGCGCCCCTCGCCGGCCCTGAATAGGTCCTCCAGTCGCAGGTATCGCCGCCCGGAAAGCTGGTCCAGAATTTGCGTCATGCGCTCTCTCACCGACAACGTCTCGCGGCCGACGACCCAGTGTCGATTCCGGTTCGCCGCTACCATGGCGTCGCGGTAGGCCTCGACGAGTTGCTCGATGGTCACCGCCACCTCCGGCACTGGCGGGTCGGGGTCGTCGAAGGAGGCGCGCACGACGAACAGATCCCGCTCGGCGCGTGGTCGATCATCGAGCGCAATGGCGGCTTCGCGGTAACGCTCGTATTCCTGCAGGCGGCGGATCAGGGCGGCGCGCGGGTCTTCCTCCTCTTCGTCCGCGCCGGCCGGGCGCGGGATCAGCATGCGCGACTTGATCTCGGCAAGCACCGCGGCCATAACGAGGTACTCGGCGGCGAGATCCAGGCGTATGCGTCGCATCAGTTCGACATATTCGACGTACTGCCGGGTAATCTCGGCCACCGGAATGTCGAGGATATCGAGGTTGTTACGGCGAATCAGGTAAAGCAACAAGTCGAGCGGACCCTGGAACGACTCGAGGATCACCTCGAGCGCGTCAGGGGGTATGAACAGGTCCTGGGGCCACTTGGTGAGCACCTCGCCGCGCACGATGGCGCGGCGCACCACGTCGTCGTCCTCATCCACGGAGAGCGCGGCGGCGGCCGATGACCCGGTGTCCGACGAGCCATCGATCCGCTCCTCCTCGTCGGGCGATGGAGAGTCGTTGTCGCCGCCGGGCTCGATGTCGTCGGGTTCGGCCGTCATCACGAATAGTTCAGGCCCATGACCTCGCGGACTTCCTCCATGGTTTCCTCGGCCACCTCCTGCGCCCGCTCGCAGCCGTCGGCGACGAGCTTCTTGACCAAGGTCGGGTCCTCCGTGTAGGGCGCCGCGCGCTCCTTGATGGCGGCCTGCTCCTTGAGGATCTCGTCGATCAACGGCTGCTTGCAATCCAGGCAGCCGATGCCGGCCGTCCGGCAACCTTCGACGACCCACTCGTGCACGTCCTCGCCGGTATATACCTGGTGCAGGTTCCATACCGGGCACTTCTCCGGATCGCCGGGGTCGGTGCGGCGTACCCGCGCCGGGTCGGTCGGCATGGCGCGCAATCGCGCCTCCACGCGCGCCTCGTCGTCACGCATGTAAATGGTGTTGTTGTACGACTTGGACATCTTCTGTCCGTCGAGACCGGGGAGTTTCGGCGAGTCGGTCAGCAATGCCTCCGGTTCGGGAAGGATGATGCGCCCGCCGCCTTCCAGGAACCCGTAGAGACGCTCGCGATCGCCGATGGTGATGTTCTGCTGGTCGGCGAGCAACGCGCGCGCGCGCTCGATGGCCGACTCGTCGCCTTGCTCCGTGTAGGCTTGTCGCAATCGCCGGTAGAGCTTGGCGGCCTTCTTCCCCATCTTGTCGATGGCGGCCTCGGCCTTCTCCTCGTAATCGGGCTCGCGTCCGTACAGGTAGTTGAAGCGTCGAGCGATCTCGCGCGTGAGTTCCACGTGCGGCACCTGGTCCTCGCCTACCGGCACGCCCGCGGCCCTGTAGATCAGGATGTCGGCGCTTTGCAGCAGCGGGTAGCCGAGGAAGCCATGCGTGGAAAGGTCGCGCTCGGCAAGCCGTTCCTGCTGGTCCTTGTAGGTGGGAACGCGTTCGAGCCAGGAAAGCGGCGTGATCATCGACAGTAACAGGTTCAGTTCCGCGTGCTCCATGATGCGGGACTGGATGAACAACGTCGCGCGACCGGGATCGACGCCGGCAGCGAGCCAGTCGATGAGCATTTCCCAGACGTGCTCGCTCATGTCCGCCCGTTCCTCGTAGTGGGTGGTCAGGGCGTGCCAGTCGGCGACGAAGAAGAAGCTCTCGTACTCGTGCTGCAGTTCTATCCAGTTCTTCAGCACGCCGTGGTAGTGGCCAAGATGCAAACGACCGGTCGGTCGCATGCCGGACAGCACCCGCGCCGGGGTTCCGGGTACGCTCATTGTTCGTGGTTCCTCATCTATTGGACTTATCGAATCCGGTGTCCGGAAGTCGGGCTCGGGTGCCGAACGCGGGACGCAATCTTCAGGCGAACACGTCGACGGGGCCGCCGCCCGTGCGCAAGACTTCGGGCACGCCTCGCGACAGGTCGACCACGGTGGTGGGTTGATTATCCACCGCGCCGGCATCGATCACCAGATCGATGTCGTGCTCCAGGCGTTCCCGGATTTCTTCCGGGTCGTTGTGCGGCATGTCTTCCCCGGGCAGGATCAACGTACTGCTCATGAGCGGCTCGCCCAGCTCACCGAGCAACGCCTGCACCACCGGGAACGCGGGAACCCGGATACCGATGGTTCGCCGCCTGGAATTCTGCAATCGCCTCGGAACCTCGCGCGTGGCCTCGAGTATGAAGGTGTAGCGGCCGGGCGTTAAGGACTTGATGAGCCTGAATACCGTGTTGTCTAGGCGCGCGTACTGCGAGATGTCCGACAGGTCGCGACACACCAACGTGAAGTTATGCGTATGGTCCACCTGGCGGATGCGCCGGATGCGCTCCAATGCCTGCTTGTCGCCGATCGCGCAGCCGAGCGCATAGCTCGAGTCCGTGGGATAGGCGATGACGCCGCCAGCGCGAACGATCTCGCAGGCGCGCCTGACGAGCCGCGGCTGGGGATGCGTGGCGTGAACCTGAAAATATTGGGCCATGGGTTGTCCCGAGTCAGTCGTCAACTACATCGATCCGGGTGACCCGTTGCGATGCACAGGCGGCGAGAAGCGTATCCGCCCGCCCCTTGCCGGGTATTTCCGCGTCAGGGTCGATTTCGACCAATGGTTGCAGTACGAACCGACGCCGATGCATGCGTGGATGGGGAAGTTCGAGCCGCTCGGAGCAACATCGCAGGTCGTCGTAGAGCAGCAGGTCGAGATCGATCAATCGCGGGCCGAAGCGTGGTCCGTCCCGTCGTCGACCCATCCGGGCTTCGAGCGTTTGCAGCGTATCAAGCACCTCGACGGGTTTCAACGAGGTCTCGACGCGCGCCACGGCGTTGACGAAATCCTCCTGGTCGAGGTAGTCCTGCGGCGCGCTCGAATACAACGACGACCGGGCCGCAAGGGTCATGCCTTCGCACCGGCCCAGCGCGTCGATGGCCGCCGACACCACCTTGCGCGGGTTCTCGCGGTTGCCGCCGACGCCGACGTAAGCCACGCTCACTGGTTCGCCCTGCGCTTGCGCGGGCGCCGCGAGCGCCGTCGGCGACCGCCGCCCGGCACCGCGGAAATCATCTCCACCACCTCGGCCTCGGGCGCCTCCTGGATGCGCGTCCACCACTCGCACAGCTCGGCCTCACGCTCGCCGGCGTCGCGTCGCAGCAACATGAAGTCGTAGGCGGCGCGAAAGCGTCGGTTCTCCAGCAGACCGCGTACGGCCCGGGGATGCCGTTCGCCAAGGCGCTGCTCGAGCTCCCAGATTTCTCGCACCACGCTGCTCACCCGCCGCGGCACGGACACGGCCGTGCACTCCTGTGCAACCACGTGGTCGCAGGCCCGGTGCAGGGCCTCGATTGCCGGTTTGCCGTCGGCGCGAAGGGACTCGAATCGCTTGGAAACCGGCGGCCACAGGAAGGCGGCAAACAGGAACGGCGCGATGACGGCCTTGCCGTCGCGAACCCGCCGGTCGGTGTTGCGAAGCGCCTGCACGACGATGGACGGAATCGCGCCATCTTCGCCATCGAGCCACGGCGACAGCACCGGGAACAGGATCGACAGCATGCCGTGGGCGTGCAGCAACTCGGCCGCGCGTTCGCCGTGGCCGTGATGAAACAGCTTGAGGACCTCGTCGAACATGCGCGCGGGCGGTACACCGCCCAGCAAGTGACGGCAGTCGGCGAGCGCCTTCGCCGTATCCGGCGCCAGGACGAAATCAAGCTTGGCCATGAAGCGAATCGCGCGCACCATGCGCACGGGGTCTTCCGCGAAGCGCCGATGCGGATCGCCGATGATGCGCAGCACCCGATTTTCCAGGTCCGAAAGGCCGTCGACGTGATCGATGCCTTCGTTGGTCAGGGGATCGTAGTAAAGCGCGTTGATCGTGAAATCACGCCGCTGCGCGTCGCTGTCGAGGTCGCCCCACTCGTTGTCGGACAGAATGCGCCCGTGCTCGGTCTGCGGCGGTTCCTCGCCGGGCGCGCGCCGGAACGTGGTGACCTCGATCACCTCGCGCCCCACGCGCACGTGCACGATGCGGAACCGGCGGCCGATGATGCGGGCGCGCCGGAAGACTCTCGCAACCTGCTCGGGGGTCGCGTCGGTGGCGACATCGTAATCCTTGGGCGACATGCCCAGCAGCAGGTCCCGCACGCAGCCCCCAACCAGCAAGGCCTCGTAACCGGCTTCCTGCAACTGCCGGGTCACGTCGACCGCCGCCGGGTCGAGCAGGGCGGGATCGATGGTATGGTCGGGATCTGAATCGGGGTACGCGGCGGGTGAGCGGTCGGACATCCGGGAATTGCGGGGAATGGAACCGGCCATGTTCATGTCGGCCGGGATTGTGTAAAACTCCGCTAGTTTACACTATAATCCGCGCTCCACGCTCCCTTCGTCTAGCGGTTAGGACGCCGGCCTCTCACGTCGGTAACAGGGGTTCGAGTCCCCTAGGGAGCGCCATATTTCAGACTTATCGCAATGCCCCCGTCGCGCGAGATTCGCCCGGGCAACCCCGGCGGGCGCCCGGATTCCCATCTCTCAGGCACCGTCGGCCGTCGCCTCCTCGCGCGGATCCACGCCGCTGGTCATGCGCCCGCTGCGCAGATCCCGAACGATCGCCCACACGGCCCCGCCGTGCGACCAGCGCGCCGGCTTCAAGCTCGCGCGGTGACCGAGACCCTCGAGCGCGTCCCGCGTTTTCTCGCCGATGCCCTTTTCCAGGTGAAGTCGGTCGGGGTAGTTCGGATGCGGATCCCAACTCGACGGGAAACTCGACGTGACGAAGCGGCTTTTCTCTGTCGCCTCCTGGAGACCGAAACCAAAAACCAGGTAGTTCAACAACACCTGCAGCATGGCCTGGGGGGAGTTATCGGCGCCCGGCCCGCCAAGCGCCAGGATTTCACCGCCCGGCTTCACCGCCAGCGCCAGGCTCGGTGTCACCCGCGGGCGCTTGCCGGGTTCCACCGCGTTGGGATGACCCCTGGAAACGAATGCCTGGCCGCCCCGCGGCGACGGACTCATGCCGGTTCCGGGGACGATCGGCGCCTCGTCCGTTGGATCGCTCGGCGTAGCCGAGAAAACGTTTCCTCGCTCGTCCACGACGCACAAGTAGGACGTGTCCGCGAACACTTCCGGATCGTTTTCCCGCCCGGGGCTGCGATAGTCGAATTCCCCGTGACCGGGAAACGGCTCGGGAGGAGGCAGTCCGTCGAGCGCGACCCGGGCGTCGATTCGACCGCGGCGGCGGCGCGAGTATTCCGCGCCGAGCAGGATGTCCAGGGGAACGCGCACGAAATCGGGATCACCGTAAAACCGCTCCCGATCCGCGTAGGCCAGTTTCATCGCCTCCACGACGAGGTGAACGTATGCGGCGCCGTTGTGTTGGAGCCCTCCGAGATCGTCGTTCGAAAGCATCGACAACGTTTGAAGGATCACCGGCGCCTGCGACCAGGGACCGCAAGTATGGATATCGTAGCCCCGAAAGCGGAACCGGACGGGACCTTCTTCGCGCGCGCGAAATCGCGCCATGTCTTCACGCGTGAGCAGACCGCCATTTTCTCGATGATAGTCCACGAACGCGCGGGCGATATCCCCGGTATAGAATGACCGCCAGACCGCCCGCAGACCGGCCGCGCGCGAACCCTGCCTGGCGACGGCGCTTCTCTCTTCGTCCGCCATGTACTGGAGGGCGCGGGACAGGTCTGTCTGCACGAACCACTCACCCTCGGCAAGGGGCTGCCCGCCCGGCAGGTAAAGCGAAGCGTTCAGCGGCCACAGCCGGAAATTCTTGCTGAACGTGCGGATACGCGATTGCATCTTCTTGCCAACGCGAAACCCGTCGGCCGCCAGTTCGATCGCGGATCTGCAAACGTCTGAAAAGCTCCAGGTTCCGTACCGCGCCAGCGCGAGAATCCACGCGCCCGGCGTGCCGGGCACGATCTGCCTGCACACGCCGAGCGGTATTCGTCCGCCATGGTGTTTTTCGAAGTACTCGACGCTAGCCCGCGCAGGCCAACGTCCGACGCCCGCGATGGTCCTGACCTCTCGCGTCCGCGCGAGGTACAGCATCATGGGCGCGGTGCCGCTGACCTGGATTTCATCGCTGTGAAGAATGGATAACGCCAGTCCGGCACCCACGCCCGCGTCGATGGCGTTTCCGCCAGCCTCCAGGATCTCGACGCCCGTTGCCGTCGCCAGGGCGTGGCCGGTCGCGACCTGGAACCGGTTAGCCGAGCGCATCGTCCGCTTGCCCTCGGTCGACGGTCACATCCGCCGAAGCGAACCGCCGTGACGCCCCGCCTTGCTCTTGTCGATCCGCCAGTCTATCGCCATCGCGGAAACCGGAGCGCCCGTCAATTGTTCCTTGTCGTCGTGCATGCACGGATCGTCTCGACGCGCCGGTGCAAGGGACCGACTCCCGAACGATACAAGATCTCGTCACAGGCCGGACCCGACGCCAACACGTTCCGGATGGTTGGGCGTTCCTCGCCATGGGCTTTACGTTCCGCGCCGCGCAGGCGGCATGGAGCAACGGGCCGGCCGGATCGTCGAGAACGCCCTGGATGTGAAAAAACGCATCGTTCCCAGCCCGAAAAGGCGCCGGCGAAGGATTGGTTTTTACATGCCCCGCCGAAGAACATACGGACCACCTTTTTCGCGTTCGCGCGCTGATGCTCGCCGGCATCGATCATTCCGTCCGTTCGGTCTCAATGCCCGGGTCGGCAGTTGCGGTAGCGTACGCGTAGCGACCGGGGTCGGCGTCGTATGGGCGCGATCGCAGGAGGTCGTACCTCGCCAGGCCCGCCTCCACGATCTGTTTCAACATCTCGGGATAGCTGATGTCGAGCCGCGCCGCGAGCGCATGGAAGCTCGAACCTCGCTGTAGATGCGGGTGTGTGCTGCACTCGATGAAAATCGCCGATCCATCGGCCGGCAGGCGAAAATCGACGCGGCCGTAGTCCCTGAAGCCGAGCGCCGCGGCGACGCGCACGGCCTCCCTCTCGACCGGACCGATGTCCAGACCCGCGGGCGGCACATCGTACTCGTAGCCGTCGGCATACACGACCTCGCTGGAAAGAATACGGTCCGAGTCGACGTACGCGCCGTTTATCTTTACGGCACACACCCCGAGCGCCCGGAAATCCGGGTCCGCAATGACGGGCACCTCCAACTCAAGGCCGGGCACGAACGCTTCGACGATGGCGGGTTGCCGGTAGGCGCCGATCATCTTCATGGCGTATTCGAATGCCTCGTCGGGGCTCCCCACCACGCCGCGTTCGGAAACGCCGATGCTGCTGCTTTCACAGTTGGGTTTGACGATCGCCGGGTACGGCAGTTTGTCCAGCACGCTCCTCGGACTTTCGCGGTGCAGGAGGACCGAGGGCCTGGTGGGCGTACCCGCGGCAGCCGCCACGAGTTTCGCGTGGTACTTGTTTCGGCTCAGTTCGAGGGTGTAGGGCGTCGACCCGATATACGGAATCCGTGCGGCCTCCAGCACGGATGCGGCAATCGCCTTTCGCTCGACGCCCTTGTAGCCGACCGAACGGTTGAAGACGATGTCGCAACGGGTCCGCCAGTCGGCCAGGTGTTCTACCAGGTGGTCGCAGTCGCCGATCATGCGAACCCGGAACCCTGCACGATCCAAACCCTCGAGCAGCTCCGCCTCTTCCTGCGCGGATAACAGCTCGGAATCGGCGTCCGGCGGGACTCCGGCAGCCTCCGGAAAATCGCACTTACGTTCGAACAGCACGCCGATATCGAGTCGTCCCACGCAAGACACTCCTCGCTCGTTTGATTGCGCGCTACCCCCCGGCGCACGCACCCGGCCAAGTGAACCGCGGCGCCGGACCGTTCCAGTATACTATTCGCCAAAACATAATTCCCACGAATCCCGAACCGGACGCGTCACGAATGCAAATTGCAACGTCGATTGAAACGCGATTCCGAGTCATCGAACTGCAACCGCGCCACGTGGAGAAATACGTCCGCCTGATCGGGACGGAGCTCGGTTCCCCGGACTTTCTTACGCCTGACGAGCACCGGCAATTCAAACGAACTCACCGCTTCTTTCGTTCCTGGCTGGTAGTCGCGCGCGACGACCCCGACGAGTGGATCGCCTGGACCGCGTCGGGATTTCCGAGTCCTTACCTGTCCACCGCGGTCGAGAACTACGGCACCGTCGTGCTGCCACGGTATCGCGGACAGGGGATCTCGAAGCTGATCGATGCCTGGCGGGCCACCGTGTTTCCCGGAAAAGACTTGATCGGAACAGCGCAACCGACGAACATCGTTTCAATGAACCTGCTGATAACGACGGGATACCGACCGTACATGTTCGACGATCCCTGGA
>JAUIEZ010000175.1 GCA_030429665.1 Gammaproteobacteria bacterium
CGCGAGCGGGCGCGCGAGCTTGCAGAACGACTGGACTCGATCAACACCGAGCGGCGGGAACTCGAGCGACAGATGCAACAACAGGCGGTCGGCGACATCGACGCGACAGCCGGCGACGATGGTTGGGGATTGTGCGTCTACCAGCCTTCCTGGCACGAGGGGGTGGTGGGTCTGGTGGCATCGAGACTTAAGGAGCGCCGCGGCCTCCCCTCGGTGGCCTTCGCTCCCGGCGGGGACGGGGATCTGAAAGGTTCGGCACGGTCGGTGCCGGGGGTTCATATCCGCGACGTGCTTTGCGAGGTCGAGTCCCGCTCACCAGGGATGCTGCTACGGTTCGGCGGCCACGCCATGGCCGCGGGCATGACCATCAAGGAGCCGGACTTCGAAAAATTCCGGACTCTCTTCCTGGATGTGCTGGCGGCCTACCGCGACTGCATCGGCGCGGCCAACGAGATCGTTACCGACGGGCCGCTTCACGAGGAGTACGACGACCTGGCCTTCATCAGGCAGCTGCGCACGCTCGCGCCGTGGGGGCAGGGCTTCCCGGAACCGGTCTTCGACAATACCTTTCGCGTAATCGAACAACGGCTGGTCGGCGACGTACACCTGAAATTCGTCCTGCAGACCGAGCGAAGCCGGCAACGCGTCGAGGCGATCCAGTTCCGTTTCCTGGAGCACGACGGGGCACCGTGTCCCGAGTTCGATCGAATCCACGCAGCCTACCGCCTGGACATCAACGACTATGCCGGACGCATCCGCCCCCAATTGATCATCGAGTACTTTACGCCGGCCTGATCCACTTCTCTCTGGACGAATCGCGGCGCGCGGCCGGTTCGGCTTTGTGTAAAATGTCCGGCTCGAATTTCACCGAGCCCGCGCATGTACCTTGACGAACTGATCGGCAATACGCCCCTGATTTCACTGAAACGAATGACCGGCGCCGGCAGTGGCGCGGTAATGGTCAAGCTGGAGGGCAATAATCCCGCCGGTTCCGTGAAGGACCGGCCGGCATTCAACATGATCGTCGAAGCCGAGCGACGTGGCGAGATTCGGCCGGGCGATACGCTCATCGAGGCCACCAGCGGGAACACGGGTATCGCACTGGCCATGGTTGCCGCCATGCGCGGCTATCGAATGGTGCTGATCATGCCGGACAACATGAGCGCCGAGAGACGTACGACGATGAGCGTGTACGGGGCGGAGCTCAAGCTGGTGTCCAGGGAAGAAGGGATGGAATACGCGCGCGACCTCGCGCTCGAGATGCAGCAGCGCGGCGAGGGCAGGGTGCTCGACCAGTTCGCCAACCCGGACAATCCCAACGCGCATTACAAGGGTACCGGCCCGGAAATCTGGCGGCAGACGGGCGGCGAGATCACGCATTTCGTCAGCGCCATGGGCACGACGGGAACCATCATGGGCGTATCCCGTTATTTGAAGGAACAAAACCCCGGCATAGAAATTGTCGGCGTGCAGCCCGATGACGAATCGTCCATTCCCGGGATTCGACGTTGGCCCGAGGCGTACCTGCCGAAAATCTTCGATTCCAGCCGCGTGGACCGGATGATCGAAGTTTCCCAGGGCGACGCCGAACGGACCAGTCGCAGGCTTGCCCGGGAGGAGGGCATCTTTTGCGGTATCTCCTCCGGCGGCGCGGCGCTGGCAGCTCTGTCGGTGGCGGCCGAATCGGCGGAAAACCGCGTGGTGAGCATCGTTTGCGACCGCGGTGATCGCTACCTGAGCACCGGTGTATTCGGTTGAAGGACGATATGCGGTTCGGGGACCATGTCGCCGCGGCGCTTTGCGAGGGTACACTGGCCGGTACAGACGGCGTGAGAGGCGAGATGGGCGCTTTACCGGTGCGCAGTTCTCCTGGAGCGTGCCGGAAAATACGTGTCTGCCAGATGGCACATTGAAAAACTGTTCAAATCGATCGACGAGTCAATCGCATGACCGAAAATTCCAAGGAGTTTCTGCATTCCCTGCACCCGATCCTGCCTGACGCGATGCGCGTGAGACAAAGCGAACGTTTCAGTATCCATAAGATACCCTGTTGTACGTTGCTCAAGAATGTCGAGAATGATCGACACGTCCTCAAGCTCAACGAATCGGGTTTTCTGATATGGCAACTTTGCCAGGAAGAGCGATCCATCGGGGAGATCGTCGATCTGCTCGCGGACGCGTTCGAGCAGGAGCGCGACAGCATGGCGCGGGACGTGAGCCGGGTCGTGGAGCACCTGGTCGAGGAAACAGCGCTCGTCGAAGCCGGGACGAACCCCGACTGAAATACCCCACAGAAATAACGGAGAAAATGTCGTGAGCGTGATGGTGTTCGATATCGAGACCATTCCCGACATCGAGTTGGGACGGCGCCTTCACGATTTCGACGGGCTGGCCGACGAGGACGTCGCGCGGGCTCTGTTCGCCATGCGTCGACAGCAGACCGGTGGTTCGGATTTCCTGCCGCACTACATGCACAAGGTCGTTGCCATTTCGGTCGTGTTGAAACACGCGGATCAGTTCAAGGTATGGACGCTGGGAACTCCGGACGCGGGAGAGGCGGAACTGGTTCGCCGGTTTTTCGACGGCATCGATCGATACCAGCCCACGCTGGTGAGCTGGAACGGCAGCGGATTCGATCTGCCCGTGCTGCATTATCGCGCGATGATTCATGACGTGAATGCACAAAGATACTGGGATACCGGCGAACTCGAGCGGGAGTCCCGCTGGAACAACTATACCAATCGCTATCACGCGCGGCACACCGACCTGATGGACGTGTTGTCCGGATACCAGGCCAGGGCGAGCGCACCACTGGACCAGGTGGCCGTCATGCTGGGATTGCCGGGCAAGCTGGGGATGAGCGGCGGCGCCGTATGGCCTGCCTACCTCGAAGGCCGCATAGAGGACATCCGCGATTACTGCGAGACCGACGTGCTCAATACCTACCTGGTTTATCTACGCTGGGAGGTAACGCGGGGAAACAAGGACGCGGACGCTTACGAGTCCGAGTGTGCCGCTATCCGCCAATACCTGCTCGACGAAAACAAGCCCCACTTCACCCGTTTCGTAGAGGCCTGGGAGTCTCGATGAACCGGCTGGATGGAATGGTGTGCGACCTGACGCACGATGGTCGCGGCGTCGTACGAGTGGACGGAAAGGTGTATTTCGTCGAGGGCGCATTGCCCGGCGAACGGGTGGAGTTCACCCGTACCAAGCGGTGGCGTCGTCACGAGACGGGGCGACTTGAAACCGTGATCGAAGCCTCCGACCAGCGAGTCGAACCGCCCTGCGAGTATTTCGGTGTGTGTGGCGGCTGCGCGATCCAGCACCTCTCCGCCCCGGGGCAGGTTGCGTACAAGCAACGAATGATGCTCGAGAATCTCGAACGGATCGGGAAGGTGGTGCCCGCCGCGGTGATGGAACCGGTGACTGGACCGGTAACGGGATATCGACGAAAAGCCAGGCTTGGCGTTCGGCACGTGCCCAAGAAGGGTGGGGTGCTGGTCGGATTTCGCGAACGGCACAAGTCCTACATCACCTCGCTCGCGCATTGCCTCGCATTGCATCCGGCGGCGTCCGCCATGTTGCCGGCTTTGCACGAATTGGTGTCGGGCCTGTCCTGCTTCGATCGATTACCGCAGATTGAAGTTGCGTGCGGCGATTCCTCCATCGCGCTGGTGTTTCGTCATCTCGAGCCGCTGACCGAAAATGACGAGTCCCGGCTGCGCCGTTTCGCCGTCGAGCACGAGGCGGACGTTTACCTGCAGTCCGGCGGTCCCGATTCGATCAAGGCGCTTGCCGGTACGCGGCCCAGGCGCTTGTCGTACACGCTGGCGGAACACGACGTGCGTATCGAGTTCGAGCCGACGGATTTCGTGCAAGTGAACGCCGCGGTGAACGAGTCGTTGGTCAACACGGCACTGAACTTGCTGGCGCCGGATCCTGCCGATCGAGTTCTCGAGCTGTTCTGCGGTATCGGAAACTTTTCCCTGCCCCTGGCCCGTCGAGCGGGGCGGGTCATCGGCGTGGAAGCGAGTGAATTGATGGTATCCCGCGCGCGTGGCAATGCGGCCGGAAACGATATCGCAAATGTCGAGTTTGTCGCGGCCGATCTTTACGACGACCCGGCCGGAACGCTCTCGCGCCACGGCGACTGCGACAAGTTGTTCCTCGATCCGCCGCGCAGCGGTGCGGTAGAGGTGGTTCGCGACCTCGTGCCGAAGATCATGCCCGAACGCATCGTCTACGTTTCCTGCAATCCCTCAACGCTCGCCCGTGACAGTGAAATCCTGGTTCACCGGGAAGGCTACCGGCTGAGCTCCGCCGGCATCGTCGACATGTTTCCGCACACGGCCCACGTCGAGTCGGTAGCGCTATTCGAGCGTCGTACTTAGCGAGCCCGATGGCGCGAAATCTAGCGGCGGCGTGGCCCTGAATCGACAAGGCCACGCCGCGAGCCGTCAACGTTCTGCCACCTCGCGGGTCGATTCGCCGGCCGCGCCGCCGTCGGCACCCGGCGCGGCTGCAGCGGGAGCGGCCGATGATTCGCTCTTGCTCTCGCCCGCGGCCGGTGGCGGACTGCTCGCCGGTCCGGCCGACTGCTCCTGGGACCCGGCGCCGCCGGAACTCCCGCGTTTCGACCGGTTCCCGCCCCGGTTCCAGGCCGTACGGGTGGTGGAACGTCCATTGTCGGTGCCGCTGCCGTCGTCCTGGCGATTGCCGCCCGACTCGGCGGCCTCACGACCACTCCGGTTGTCATCGGTCCTGGCGGCCTCGGTGCGATCGGATTCGGCACGACGATCCGAATTACGATTGCCGTCGTTGCGGTTGCCGTCGTTGCGGTTGCCGTCGTTGCGGTTGCCGTCGTTGCGGTTTGCACCGCCTCGCCCGCCGCGTCCGCGCCCGGAACGGGGTTTACGATTGCTCCCTGAACCCGACGACGCCGATCCGTCGCCGCGGCTTCCGCCTTCAGTCTTCGAAGCCTGCTGGCCGCGGTCGCGACGATTGTCGTCACCGCCTTGTTGGGCGGATTGCTTGCGCTGCCCCTGGCCGCCACGCGACGACTTTCGTTGTCCCTGGCCGGATTGCCCGCGACGATCCGAGCCGCCGGAACCACCGCCGCGCCGGCTACCGCCGCCGCGCTGGGCGCCACCGCGGGACCGCCCGCCTTTCTTGCCTTCGTCTTTCGGCTCCTGACTCGCCGGTTCGGGCGCGACAACGCCCTGTGTTTCGCCGGACAAAGCCTGCCAGATTCGACGCAGGAAACCTTCCTTGCGCGTCGGTTCCGGCACGGTGTCGGCAACGACGGGGGAGGGATGACGGCCCTGGATGTCGTCCAGGTTGATGCTGGGCGCTTCCACGCTCGCGTAAACGGCGTTGACGTCCGACGTGCCCTCATCGTCCGGTTCGTACGCGATGGTGTGGCTGGGCACGTTGCCCAGTTCGTCGAGATCCTCGGACTTCAGGCGCTTGATGTGAAAATGCGGATACTCGAGGTCGTCGGTCGGCAGGATCAGGATGCTCGTGGCCAGGCGAGACTCGATCTGACTCAACTCGTAGCGCTTCTCGTTGAGCAGGT
Source organism: Gammaproteobacteria bacterium (assembly GCA_030429665.1). Classification (GTDB taxonomy): domain Bacteria; phylum Pseudomonadota; class Gammaproteobacteria; order Arenicellales; family CAJQKF01; genus BQJD01. Next base: position 5,579 of record JAUIEZ010000175.1, read on the forward strand.
AAGTCGCCGTCTTGATCGGCAGGTGAGCGTGAATCGCCTCCGTGTTCTCCTTCAACGCCTCCTCCTCGAGGATGCGAAGCAGGCTGAGTGCCGAGGACGTGACACTCCTGATGCTGCCGGTGCCCTCGCAGCGCGGGCAGGACACGTAGTTCGAATCGCTGATCGAAGACCGCAGTCGCTGCCGGGACATCTCCAGCAGGCCGAACCGGGAAATCCGGCCAACCTGGACGCGGGCGCGGTCGGCCTTCAATGCGTCGTTGAGGCGGCTCTCCACGAGTCGCTGGTTCTTCGACGAAGACATGTCGATGAGATCGATGACGATCAGTCCGCCCAGGTCGCGGATGCGGAGTTGCCGGGCGACCTCGTCGACGGCCTCCAGATTGGTCTGCAGGGCGGTTTCTTCGATATCGGCGCCCTTGGTCGCACGCGCCGAGTTGACGTCGATGGCGACGACCGCCTCGGTATGGTCGATGACCAAAGCGCCCCCGGACGGCAGTCGGACCTCGCGCGCGTAGGCCGTTTCAATCTGGTGCTCGATCTGGAATCGGGAAAAGAGGGGAATGTTGTCCTCGTAGAGTTTCAGCCGCACGTTCGAGTTCGGCATCACCTGGTCCATGAAGCGCGCGGCGCGTTCGTGGATTGCAGGTTCGTCGATCAGGATTTCGGAAATATCCCCGCGCAGGTAGTCGCGCAGCGCGCGAACGATCAGGTTGCTCTCCTGGAAGATGAGAAACGGCGCTTCGCGTTCGGCAGCGGCCGATTCGATCGCATTCCACAACTGCAGCAGGAAATCGAGGTCCCACTGTAATTCCTGCTCAGTGCGGCCGATTCCCGCGGTGCGCGCGATCAGCGCGTGCTCATTGGGAATCTCCAGGCCCGACAGGGCGTCGCGCAACTCCGAACGTTCACTGCCGGAAATGCGCCGCGAGATACCGCCGCCCTTGGGGTTGTTCGGCATCAACACGAGGTAGCGGCCGGCCAGGCTGACGAAGGTCGTCAGCGCCGCGCCCTTGGTGCCTCGCTCGTCCTTGTCCACCTGTACGACCAGTTCCTGGCCCTCCTCGACCACGTCGTCGATCTTGACCTGGGCCATGGGGGTGGAAGAGGAGTAGTTGCGGAAGTAGGTCCGCGAGATTTCCTTCAGCGGAAGAAAGCCCTGGCGGGACGCGCCGTAGTCGACAAAAGCCGCCTCCAGGCTGGGTTCGACGCGGGTGATTTTCCCCTTGTAGATGTTCCCCTTTTTCTGGGCCCGGACCGCGGATTCGATGTCGAGGTCCAGGAGTCTTTGTCCATCAACGATGGCGACGCGCAACTCCTCGGGGTGCGTCGCGTTGAACAACATGCGTTTCATTGCTTGTAAGTTCTCCGGCCGAATCGGCCGCCGAACGTGTCGAACAAGCTGGAAACAACGGCGGGGCATTCGCTTCACGATACCCCGATTTCATGCCGGCTTTGACTCTACGGCACAAAAAAATCAGTTATTTGTCTATTGTATCTCAAGTAAATTCTTGCTCTATCAGCAACAAAAACTGTCCGTCGCACCAGACAAGGCTCACGACACGTCGCGTCGGTTCGGCACTGTCTCGTAGTGCGTTCCTGCATAGATACGGAGGGCGAGGAACACTAAGCCCCGGTCAGGCGATGTCATCAACCTCGGAGAGCGGCCGTTTGTTGCCGAATTTATGCCCTGATGCAGTTCGCGCCTGCCCGGCTGCGTCGCCGGGTTGCCGAGGCTGTCAACGTTCTCGACCTGCAGGCCAAGGGCTGTCTCGCCGTTGGTATGGTTGGATGAGTTCGGGTCGCTACCCGAATCGCCGGACCAATTCCCATGTCGATATTTTTACGCCCGCCCGCTGAAAACAGATCGACCGGCGGGTCGTCAAAAATCTCGTGGCGGATCGTACGCGTACGCCGCCACGCCAAAATATATCAACTACGTATCCAGCTAGCAATCCTCCACCACTTGCGTGCCCTCGTCGCCGCGGCCGAATCGCGCGGGCTGCGCCTTCGCGACGGCGAAGTCGATTGCCAACATTGCGCGACAATCCTACCATCGGGTTTTTCCCCGGGCGTCAACTTGCAATCCGAATCCACCCGTATCCGAAACCCTGCCGTTCGCCAGATTCGCGTGTCGGCCGACGAAGCCGGACAGCGGCTCGACAATTTCCTGGCCGCTAGGCTGAAGGGCGTGCCTCGCACCCGCCTGTACCGCATCATCCGTCGCGGCGAGGTGCGCGTGAACGGTGGCCGCAGCCAGCCCGCCACGCGTCTGGCCGAAGGGGACGTGGTGCGCGTACCGCCGGTGCGAACCGCGCCGCCGCGGTCGCCCGGGCCCGTCCCGGCATCACTGTCCCGGCCCGAGCGCCTGGTAATCTACGCGGATGAAGACATCCTGGTGATAGACAAGCCCTCGGGCGTGGCGGTTCACGGCGGCACCGGTGTCAGCGTCGGCGTCATCGAAGCCTTGAAGCGCTCGGCCCTTGGCGGCGACTTTCTGGAGCTTGCCCATCGCCTCGACCGGGAAACCTCGGGGTGCCTGGTGCTCGCCCGCCGTCGCGAATCGCTGCTGGCCCTGCATCGGCTTTTTCGACGGGAAACCGACGGCGTGATCAAGCGCTACGAGGCGCTTTTGCACGGCGAATGGGACGGAGACAGGCAGCGGGTCACCGCACCGTTGCTGCGCTATCGGGACGCGACCAACGGGCAGTCGAGGGTCAGGACCGATCCCGACGGCCAGAACGCGGCGAGTGTCATAGAGAAAGAAGAGACGCTTCCCGGCGCGACTCGGGTGCGCATCACCCTGGAAACCGGTCGCATGCACCAGGCGCGCGTGCACTGCCGGGAACTTGGATTTCCGATCGCCGGCGACGCGCTGTACGGCGATTTCGCCGCCAATCGCCGATACCGGGCGTTCGGATTGACCCGGCTTTTTCTTCATGCCTGCGAACTGTCGATGCCGCACCCGGTGCACCGGCGGCGGATGACGTTCACGGCGCCATTGAGCAGGGAACTGCAGGTCGTCCTCGAGTCGTTGCGCGATCGCGAATCCTGCGCTTCGGGGTAACTGCCGCGCGCCGGCGACGTTGAAACGATCTCGCGGCGGGATCTCGAAAACGGGATCAATTACTCTCGCGCGCTCCATCGTCGGCGATAAAATCGACGAAACGGCGCCGCCCGCTGTCGGGCGTGGCATTTCCTCCAATTTCAAATCGGACAATGCACCATGAACGATGAACGAATCGAGCGAATCGCGCAGGAAGTACTCGCCGAGTACCGGCGCTATCGCCGGGGCCGCTGGATTGCCCGTGGCCTGTGGATGCTCGTGCTGGTGATCATCTTTACCGTGCCGGTGGTCTATCGTCCCGGCGGCGCGCCGACAGCCGACGGCAGCCATACCGCGCTCGTGGACCTGGAAGGCGTTATCGGCATCGGCCAAAGCGCATCGGCCGAACGGGTCATCGAGGGACTTCGCCTGGCGTTCGAAAACGACGACGTCAAGGGAATCATCATGCGCGTCAACAGCCCGGGCGGCACCCCGGTGCAGGCCAGCCAGATCAATCGCGAGATCGACCGGTTGCAGCAGATGCACCCCGACATACCGGTATACGCGGTGGTCGACGAGATATGCGCCTCGGGCGGCTACTACGCCGCGGTGGCGGCGGACGAGATCTACGCCGACCCGGCGAGCATCGTCGGCTCCATCGGCGTGCGGCTGGACAGCTTCGGTTTCGTCGACG
>JAUIEZ010000176.1 GCA_030429665.1 Gammaproteobacteria bacterium
TCGTGGCTGATCTTCATGGAGCAGAACTTCGGTCCGCACATGGAACAGAAGTGGGCGGTCTTGGCCGACTCCTTCGGCAGCGTCTCGTCGTGGAAGGTAAGTGCCGTCTCCGGGTCCAGCGCCAGGTTGAACTGGTCGCGCCAGCGGAAGGTAAAGCGCGCCCGCGACAGCATGTCGTCGCGGTAGCGCGCCGCCGGGTGCCCCTTGGCGATGTCGGCGGCGTGGGCGGCGATCTTGTAGGTGATGATGCCCTGGCGCACGTCCTCCTTGTCGGGCAGCCCGAGATGCTCCTTGGGCGTGACGTAGCACAGCATGGCGGTGCCGTACCAGCCGATCATGGCCGCGCCGATGCCGCTGGTGATGTGGTCGTAGCCCGGCGCGATGTCGGTGGTGAGCGGACCCAGCGTGTAAAACGGCGCCTCGTCGCAGGCCTCGAGTTGCTTGTCCATGTTGGCCTTGATCATGTGCATGGGCACGTGGCCGGGACCCTCGATCATGGACTGGACATGATGGCGGGCGGCAATGCGATTCAACTCCCCGAGCGTTTCGAGCTCGGCGAACTGGGCGCGGTCGTTGGCGTCGGCCAACGAGCCGGGCCGCAGGCCGTCGCCGAGCGAGAAGCTCACGTCGTAGGCCTTCATGATCTCGCAGATCTCGTCGAAGCGCTCGAAGAGGAAGCTCTCGCGGTGGTGGGCGAGGCACCATTTGGCCATGATGGAACCGCCCCGCGAGACGATGCCGGTGACGCGGTCGACGGTGAGCGGGATGTGCGCGAGGCGCACGCCGGCGTGGATGGTGAAGTAGTCCACCCCCTGCTCGGCCTGCTCGATGAGCGTGTCGGCGAACAGGTCGAAGGTGAGTTCCTCGGCCACGCCGCCGACCTTCTCCAGCGCCTGGTAGATCGGCACCGTGCCCACCGGCACCGCGGCATTACGGATGATGTAGTCGCGCGTGGTGTGGATGTTGCGGCCGGTGGAAAGATCCATGATGGTGTCGGCGCCCCAGCGCGTCGCCCACACCATCTTCTCGACCTCCTCGGCGATCGACGAGGTGGTGGCCGAGTTGCCGATGTTGGCGTTGACCTTCACCAGGAAGTTGCGGCCGATGATCATCGGCTCGCTCTCGGGATGATTGACGTTGGAGGGGATGATGGCGCGGCCGCGCGCGACCTCGTCGCGCACGAACTCGGGCGTGATGACGTCGGGGATGGCCGCACCGAAGGACTCGCCGCGCAGGCGCTGCTGGCGCCCCTCGAGCAACCACTGGCGGTGCAACTCCCGGCGCTGGTTCTCGCGAATGGCGATGAATTCCATTTCCGGGGTGACGATCCCGTTCGCGGCATAGTAACGCTGGGTCACGTTGCGGCCGGGCAATGCACGCCGCGGGCGACGCTTCAGGCCCTCGGCGCGGACCGGCGAATCCGATCCTTCGCGGCGGCCGTCGTCCACCGCCCGGACCGTGCGTCCTTCATATCGTTCGGTGTCGCCGCGCGCATCGATCCACGCCTCGCGCAGCGGCGGCAGTCCACGCCCCACGTCGATGTCGGCATCGGGGTCGGTATAGGGCCCGGAGGTGTCGTAGACGGTGACGGTCTCGCCGTTGGTCAGGGATATTTCGCGCATCGGGACGCGTACGCCGTCGAGCGTGCCGTCGACGTAGACCTTGCGCGAGGCCGGCAGCGGTTCGCGGGTCAATGGATCGGTGGCGGGAATGTCGTCGCGGACGGTGGCGGGCATGACGTTGGGTTCCTCCGGTCAAATGGCTCGACGGCGGAGGCAACGCCGGGCAGCGGTCCGTGATCGGTAACGCTGCCCATTCTCTTCCCTCCGCCGATATTACTCGGGTCAGGTTCCGCGGGTTCGGCCGTTGGGCCATCTCAGCGTCGAAGCGGCATCGCCGCTTCTCGGCACCCCGAGAGACGCGTGCAGTGTACCAATTGCACGCGGCATTTCAAGCGCCGGACGCGCGCGCTCTGCCTCGAATCGTTATATTCCGTTCCACGTCATGACCGCGATATCGAATCGATCAGGAAACATCGGGAGAATGAACGACAAGCAACGCCTCCTCGCGCTGGCCGTCGTCTTGGCCGCCGCCGTCGCGCCGCGCCTGACCGCGGCCGACACGGTTCACGCCGCCGTGGCCGCCAACTTCACCGGTGCGGCGAACGAGATCGGCTCGGCCTTTGCCGCCGCCACCGGCCACGAGGTGATGTACAGCTTCGGCGCCACGGGGCAGCTTTACGCCCAGATCACACAGGGCGCACCGTTCGACGTCTTCCTGGCGGCCGACCGGGAGCGTCCCGGGCAGGCTGAACGGGAAGGCTACGCGGTGCCGGGCAGCCGCTTCACCTACGCCACCGGCGCGATCGTGCTTTACAGCGCGGATCCCGCGCTCGTCAGCGGAGCGGACACGCTGCGACGGGCTGACTTCACGCGCCTGGCCATCGCCAATCCGGCAACCGCGCCCTATGGTCACGCGGCCATCGAGGCGCTGAAGGCGCTGGGCGTGTACGAGGCGCTGGCCGGGCGCATCGTGCAGGGGAACAACATTGCCCAGGTCTACCAGTTCGTCGCCACCGGCAATGCCGAACTGGGCTTCGTGGCGCAGGCCCAGGTGGCTATCCGCGACGGCGGTTCCCGCTGGCCGGTGCCGTCCGGCCTGTACCCGGCAATCGCCCAGGACGCCGTGCTTTTGAACAGCGCGCGGGGCAACGAGGCGGCACGGGCATTCCTCGACTTCCTGCGCGGCGACGCGGCGCGGGAAATCAAGTCGAGGTATGGCTACGGCCCGGGCAACTGACACATACTCGCGCCATGCTCGATTTCACCGGAATCTGGTCGGCGGTGCGCCTGACGCTGGAACTGGCGACCGTCACCACGATCGTGCTGCTCGTCATCGGCACGCCCGTCGCCTGGTGGCTGGCGCGCTCGAAGGCGCGCTTCAAGGAGGTCGTGGCCACCGTGGTAGCCCTGCCGCTGGTACTGCCGCCGACCGTGCTGGGTTTCTACCTGCTGCTGGCGCTGGGTCCGGAGGGACCCGGCGGGGCGATCGCCTCGCTGTTCGGCGGCCGCTCGCTGGCCTTCACCTTCGAGGGCCTGGTGATCGGATCGGTGATCTACTCCATGCCGTTCGTGGTGCAGCCGATCCGCAACGCCTTCCAGGCCATCGGCGACGGGCCGATGGAGATCGCCGCGACGCTGCGCGCCTCGCCGCTGGACGCGTTCTGGAGCGTCGCGGTGCCGCTGGCCCGACCGGGCTTTCTCACCGGCGCGGTGCTGGGCTTCGCCCACACCATCGGCGAGTTCGGCGTGGTGCTGATGATCGGCGGCAACATCCCGGGAGAGACGCGTGTCCTGTCGGTGGCGATCTACGATTACGTGGAGACACTGCAGTGGACCCACGCCCATGTCCTCGCCGGGGGCATGCTGGCGTTCGCCTTCATCGTCATACTTGCCGTGCTGCTCATCGAGAAACGCATCGGGCGCTCGACGCCATGAGCGAAACCGCCATCGCGTTGTCGCTTCGCGCCACCGCGGGAGCGTTCACCCTCGATGTCGCCTTCGACGCGCCCATGCGCGGCATCACCGCGCTGTTCGGTCCGTCCGGGTGCGGCAAGACGACCCTGCTTCGCTGCGTTGCCGGCCTGCAGCGTGCGAGCGGGTTCGTCACCGTCGGCGGCGAGTCGTGGCAGGACGACGACGCCGCCGTGTTCGTGCCGCCGCATCGCCGCGCGGTTGGGTACGTGCTACAGGAAACCGGCCTGTTCCCCCACCTCGACGTGAGGCGCAACCTGGAGTACGGCTACCGGCGCATCGCGCCCGGTGATCGGCGCGTATCCTTCGACGAGGCGGTCGCGCTGCTCGGCGTGGACGGGCTGCTCGAGCGCTCGCCGACCAGGCTCTCCGGCGGCCAGCGCCAACGGGTGGCCATCGCGCGCGCCTTGCTCACCAGCCCGCGCCTGCTGCTGATGGACGAGCCGCTGGCATCGCTCGATGCGGCCAGCAAGCGCGACATCCTGCCCTACCTCGAACGGCTGCACGACGAGTTGTCGATGCCGGTGTTCTACGTCAGCCACGCCGGCGACGAGGTGGCGCGCCTCGCCGACCACCTGGTGCTGATCGAAGACGGCGGCGTGCACGCGGCGGGACCGTTCAGCGAGCTCTCCACGCGACTGGACATCGCGCGCGGTCACGGCGCCGAGGTCGACACGGTCATCGCCACGCGCGTCGCTCGGCACGACGAGACCTGGCACCTGACCGAGCTGACGTTTTCCGGCGGCACGTTCAACGTGGCGCGCAACGGCCTGCCCGCGGGCCACCCGGTGCGCCTGAGGGTCCTGGCGCGCGACGTATCCGTCACGCTGGACAAACAGCCCGGCACTAGTATTCTCAACGTCTTCCCGGCCACCGTCGACGAACTGGTCGACGAGGAACCGGGCCAGGTACTGGTACGACTGGACTTGAACGGCTCGGCGCTGCTGGCGCGCATCACGAAGAAGTCCGCTCACTCGCTGTCGCTGAAACCGGGCATGCGCGTGTTCGCGCAGGTGAAGGCGGTGGCGCTCGTTTAGGGAATCGGGATGATCATGATCGGCGATCGCATGGCAGCAGTACAACTCACGGGGCACGGTGGCACCGACAAGCTCGTCTACCGCGAAGACGTACCGGTGCCGAGACCGCGAGCCGGCGAGGTGCTGGTGCAGGTCACGGCGACCGCGAAGAACAACACCGACCGCAAGGTGCGCGAGGGGCTCTACCCGGTGGACGACGACGCGCACGTGACGTCGTTCGCCATCGGCGGCTCGCCCACGCTCACCTTTCCGCGAATCCAGGGCGCCGACGTTGCCGGCCGCGTGGCGGCGGTGGGTCCGGGCGTCGACGGTTCGCGCATCGGCGAGCGCGGCCTGCTCGACTTCAACATCTACGCGGACGATCGGCGCGACATCAACCTGGCGCCCGACTACTACGGCCACGGCGCGGACGGCGGCTTCGCCGAGTACGTCGCGGTGCCGTCGAGCCAGTTTCACCGTATCGACAATCCCGAACTCGCCGACGCCGAGCTGGCGGCGCTCGGCATGTGCTCGTACCAGACCGCGCTGCACATGCTCAACGCGGCCTCGGTGAAGGCCGGCGAGAACATACTGGTCACCGGCGCCAGCGGCGGCGTCGGCACCGCGCTGATCCAGCTGTGCCGGGCGCTCGGCGCCATACCGCACGCGGTGAGCAGCGGCGGCAAGGACGACGTGCTGCGGGCACTGGGCGCGGCCAGCGTCATCGACCGGCGCCTCGTGAACGACTGGACCGAGGCGGTGCACGAGGCCACCGGCGGCGCCGTCGTCGACGCGGTCATGGACCTCGTCGGCGGCGCCATGACCAACCCGCTCATCGACGTCATGACCGCGCGCATGGGCGAACGCCGCACCTATCCACGCCTGTCGATCGCCGGCGCCAGCGCCGGCAACGTCACCGAGATCCTGTGGACGCGCATCTACCTCTACCAGGTGCAGGTGTTCGGCGTTTCTCACGGCACCCGGGACGAGGCGGACCAGCTCGTCGCCTGGATCCGCGACGGCGCCCTGAGGCCGGTGCTGCACGGCGCGTTTCGCCTGTCCGACATCCACCGCGCCGAGCGCTACTTCGTCGACCGCGGCAGCGACTACGTCGGCAAGATCGTCATCGTTCCGGATTCACAGTGGGAGGCGCACGGCGCGCCGTTCGCGCTGTAGGCCGAGTCGAACGACGCGCCGGGCGAGCCGCGCCCCGATGCGGCCCGAGTCAATTGCGAGACCAGGCGAGGGACTGTCCGCCGAGGATAGCGGCGAACTCATCCTCCGGCACGGGTTCGTTGGTGTGGTAACCCTGGATCTGATCGCAACCCAGGCGGCGCAGCAGCTCCGCCTGGGTTGCGGTCTCCACGCCCTCGGCCACTACGGTCAGGCGAAGACTCTTGCCGAGGGCGATGATTGCCTCGACCAGCGACCGGTCCGCCGCGCTGGACGTCAGGTCGCGGATGAAAGAACGGTCGATCTTGAAGGTGTCCACGGGAAACCGCTTCAGCGTCGAAAGGGAGGAGTAACCGGTGCCAAAATCGTCGACCGCTATTTTCACGCCCATTGACTTGAGACTGTCGAGAATCCGAACGGCACGCTCGACGTCCTGCATCACCATGCTCTCGGTTATCTCGAGTTCGAGCTGGTTTGGACTCATTCCGCTGGAATCGAGGGCGTGCTTCACGTCCGCGAGCAACGTCCTGTCCAGGAACTGGCGCGCCGAAAGGTTCACGGCCATGCTGAGCGGCGAGATACCCGCCCATTGCCAGGCCACGTTCTGGAGGCAAGCGGTGTTCAATACCCATCGTCCGATCGGCACGATCAGTCCGGTCTCTTCGGCGAGAGGGATGAATTGCATCGGCGTTATCACGCCCAGATCCGGGTGACACCAGCGCAGAAGCGCCTCGACGCCGACGACGCGTCCGCTCGACAACTCGTACTTTGCCTGGTAGTAAAGTCGAAGTTCATCGCGGTCCAACGCGTTTCTCAGGCTGGACTCCAGGGACAGTTTTTCCAAGGAATCACTGCTCAGGTCGTCGGAGTAGAACTGGAAATTGTTCTTGCCTTGTTCCTTGGCGTAGAACATCGTGATATCGGCGTTCCTGATCAATGTATGCTCGTCCTCTCCATCATCGGGGAACATCGTGATGCCGATGCTGACGGTGACGCGAAACTCGTGGCCGGCGAGTTCGAACGGTTTGTTCAACTCACCTAGGAGCTTGTCCAGCGCCCGCAATATGTCTTGCCGTCCGGCTATTCTCGGCAGCAGCACGACAAATTCGTCACCGCCGAAACGGGCGACTGTCTTGTCACGCCCGATCACGGTGCGAAGCCGCTCGCCGAACGCCCGCAACACGGCGTCGCCGGCATCGTGTCCCAGGGAGTCGTTGATATTCTTGAAGCGATCGATATCGAGAAACATGACCGCCAGCCTCGACCCTTCCCGGCGCGACACGCGGATATCCTCGGCCAGCGACCGGCTGAGAAGCGCGCGGTTCGGAAGGCCGGTCAGGTTGTCGTGAAAAGCGAGATACTCGACTCGCTTGGCGTGCACGATGCGTTCGTGCACGGCATTTTCGCGTGTCTTCTGCAGCTGCCAGCTGACCCATCCGAGAACACCGAACACCGCGGTCAACAATGCGCTGGCGATCGCCGCGCGGCCCATGTAGGTGCTGACGCGTTGTCTCATCGGCTCCAGTTGCTCCGACTCGGACAGTCCGACGACGATCGCCAGCGGAAACTCGAACAGTTTTCTCGCGACGGTAAAGCGGGAAATATCGTCCCATGGATTGCGGGCAATGACCGCATCGGCGCGGGTTGGGGCGACATCGGGCACGACGCTCTCATAGGAGACATGCTCCCCGGCGCTGACATCGTTTCCGGTCCGCCTCGCCCTGAAGACGCCATCGATCCCGAGCAGGGCAAGAACGCTTTCCGCGCCCAGCACACCCTGTTCGTAGCCGCTGACGAAGTAGCCCGAATGCACCGATAGCGAGATCACGCCGGCAAACTGGTCGCTGCCGTCATGGTACGGGCGTCCGAAGAAGAGTCGCCATTCGTTCGCGACCGAATCAAGGCTTGGAACGCTGACGGTAATGTCGCTGTTTCGGCGCACGAGACGCACGAAGGCCGCCCGGGGTTGTCGCTCCTCGTTCAACGGGTGGGTCGTCGCCAGTACCTTTCCGTCCGCACCCAGTATGCTTACCGTGAACAACAGCTCCGGCGGCAGCAGTTCCATGTGACGCAAGTTCGCAAGTACGCGTACCGGCGATTCGGTCGCCAGGTTGTACCGGACCAGCTTCAGGGTATGGTCGATTTCCCGCAAGGCGCGCACGACCTGTGCCTCGTAGGTCTCGGCCACGTCGGCCGCCAGCGACTTGGCCGATTCGACGGCAGCGACACGCTCCCTCGACACCTGGCTGAAAGTGGTCGCCCAGATCAGGACCAGGACCGCGAGCGCGGCCACCGCGAACAACGACACCGGATCGGTTAGGCGCGCTCGCCAGTTTGTCGGATGCATGCCTTGCGCCGCAACGTGATCGTTAACCCGGGTCGCCGGACTACTCGATCGGGAGGACCCGCAGTCCGCGGTCCACGGATGCCGAGTCGACGTAGCCGATCGCGTTCGGATTATCGGCGACGATGGCGGCCATGGTCTCGGCATCGGGTACTGCACGAGGCGGTTGACCCCGGCCGGTGAATATCAGCTTCGACCAGTGTCCCTTGACCTGGGCGGGTGTCTTTCCGAGATACTTCTCGTAGAACTTCGCGTGGGCAGCGGATACTTCCTGCTGGTCCAACGGCACGACCGGCGTTCCGTTGGGCATACGGTGAACCCGACCGAGATAGATGTCGGCCAGTCGCGCACGGCTGAGCGATTCCAGCGGGCTGTCGTCGGCAACGACCACGACGACGTCAGAAGCCGCGACGTTGGACAGCGTCAGGAACAAGGCGCCACAAATTGCCGTTTTCGACAAGAAGCCCACAGTCTTTGTCTCAAAACACGAAATTGACCATCGCACTGAGTATTGAAACGTTTCTTCCTCGTTCGAATCCCGGTTGTTCGTTGATCAGCACGCCCGGCGAACCCTCGTCCAGGTCCAGGTAATCGTATTGAATCTTGAGCGCGAGGTTTCGCTTGAAGTCCCAGCGCAACCCGGCGGACAGGCTCTTCTGCGCAGGCGCGTTACCAAGGGCCGTATTGAGTGCCGCGTTGAGTGCCGCCGCCCGGGCGGCCACGGGAGGCGGGAGACCAACCAGCGAAAGGCCGGGATCGGACGTTTCGCTATCGGTCTGAATTCGCGCGACGGTGAGGTACGGTGTAAATGCGCCCACGCGCACGCCGCCGGTAACGTACCACCCGTGCCTGTCGCCAATGATCGTGTCGCTTTCCAGGTAGGCCGCTTCGCCGCGGAGGAACCAGTTTCCGGGATCGAACCGCGCCCCCAGTCCGAAGAATTCGACCCTCTCGTCCTCGAACTCGTAGCGTGCGGCGAGTTCGCGTCCCTGGGGACCGAACGCACGCAGACCGTCGAACAGCGCGTCAAAGCTGTCGACCGTGATATCCGCCCGCAGATAGCTGGCGTGGGCACCGAAATCACCCCCCTCCGTCGACACCGTGATACCCCACAAATGGCGCGCTTGCGAACGCGTGCCGTCGGGCAGGTCTATATCTATTTCTCCGACGTTGATTCGTATGGTATTGGTAAATTCGCCGGTACGGAAGTCGAAGCC
>JAUIEZ010000177.1 GCA_030429665.1 Gammaproteobacteria bacterium
AACAGTATCAGTTCCGAGGTGAGTCGGGCGTCCCATACCCACCACGTTCCCCACATCGGCTTGCCCCAGATAGATCCCGTCGCGAGCGCGATCAGCGTGAAGCTCGCGCCCAGCGGTGCGGTAGCGCGAGCCACCACGTCGGCCAGTTTCATTCGCCAGATCAAGGTCACGGCGCCGCAAAAAGCGAGTACGACGTAGCAGAACATGGACATCCACGCGGCCGGCACGTGGATGAAGATAATGCGGTAGCTGTCGCCCTGCTGGTAGTCGGGGGGTGCGAAAACCAGCCCGCCGACCAGGCCGGCGGCGAACAGGATCGCGCTCAGTCCGCCAAGCCACGGCGCAAGGGCGCGGGAGTAGCGGTAAAAGGTCCTGGGCGACCCCAGGCTGTGAAACGCCACTTTCAGCCGTGACGGGCGGCTGCGGGTCGGGGAATCGGCCTGGGCTGACATGGCGTTCGGGTTCGCGGAACTGACTGATATGTCTCGATGCTCGCGGATAGTAACCGAAATCGGCGCGGGCGAGAGTGTGCATAACGCGATATTAATCTAGCGAATTGTCGCGGGGTTTACCGGCGAATGGTTTGATTTGAATCAAGCGCGAACCGTCGCGATTGCCTTGAGCAACGGCGATGGCCGGCCGCGAGACCTTGTCGCCGGGCGTCGTCGGGACAGGTAGTACCCGGTTTCCGGATCGTCGCGCGACGATCCGTCGCGAGCGGGTATTTCCTTGAAAATCCGCCGCTTCATAGGGGGCGATGCTGGTAGCGACCGAGGCTTTCGGCTAGAATTCGCCGTTGGCATTCCCACCCGAGGCGCGCCGAAGCCGCGACCCTGGCGTTACCTCGCTCAACACATACGATATCTCCTATATCTTCTTGATATATCGAATGAATGCATTCGATCAAAAACGAATTCGGAATTTCGCGATCATCGCGCACATCGACCATGGCAAATCGACGCTGTCGGACCGGTTGATTCAGACTTGCGGCGGCCTCGAAAACCGCGAAATGAGCGAGCAGGTTCTCGATTCCATGGAACTCGAGCGCGAGCGCGGCATCACGATCAAGGCACAGAGCGTTTCGTTGCGCTACCGCGCCGCCGACGGTCACGACTACCAGCTCAATTTTATCGACACGCCGGGCCACGTGGATTTTTCCTACGAGGTGTCGCGCTCGCTCAAGGCGTGCGAAGGGGCGCTGCTGGTGGTCGATGCGTCCCAGGGCGTCGAGGCGCAGACGGTCGCCAACTGCTACACGGCGGTGGATCTCGGCCTGGAGGTCATTCCCGTGCTCAACAAGATCGACCTGCCGGCCGCGGATCCCGAGCGGGTGCGGCAGGAGATCGAGGATGTCATCGGCATCGACACTACCCACGCCATTTACACCAGCGCCAAGACCGGTCTCGGCATCGAGGACGTGCTTGAGGGCATCGTGCAATACCTTCCGCCACCGGGCGGCGATCGCGAGGCGCCGCTAAAGGCGCTGATCATCGATTCCTGGTTCGACAACTACCAGGGAACGGTTTCCCTGATTCGCGTGGTCGACGGGCAAATCGAGAAGAAAGCCAGAGTCAGGATGATGTCGACCGGGCGCGACCACCAGGTCGAGCAACTGGGACGCTTCACGCCCAAGCCGGCGCCCGTGGGCGTGCTCTACGCCGGCGAGGTGGGGTTCGTGATCGCCGGCATCAAGGACATCAAGGCCGCGCGCGTGGGCGACACCATCACGCGCTCGAAGGACGGCGCGGCCACGCCGCTGACCGGCTTCAAGAAAATCAAACCGCAGGTCTTCGCCGGCATGTACCCGGTCAACAATGCCGACTACGAAACCTTCCGCGACGCGCTGGAGAAGCTCAGCCTCAACGATGCCTCGCTGCAATATGAACCGGAGGTCTCCGAGGCGCTCGGGTTCGGTTTTCGCTGCGGATTTCTCGGCATGCTGCACATGGAGATCATCCAGGAGCGCCTGGAGCGCGAATACGAGCTGGAATTGATCACCACCGCGCCGACGGTTGTCTACGAAGTGGAGTTGACCGACGGCAGCGTGGTGGAGGTGGACAACCCCTCGCGGTTGCCGGATATCGCGCGCATCGCCGAGATTCGCGAACCCTACATGTCGGCCCAGATTCTCACGCCGCAGGAACACGTCGGCGCCGTGATCAAACTTTGCGAGGAAAAGCGCGGTATCCAGAAGAACCTGCGCTATCTCGGCCGGCAGGTGATGATCGAGTACGAGCTGCCGCTGAACGAAGTGGTATTGGACTTTCACGACAGGTTAAAATCGGTCAGTCGAGGCTATGCGTCGATGGATTACGAGTTCGACCGCTACCAGGCGGCGGACATGGTCAAGCTGGACGTGATGATCAACGGCGATCGCGTCGACCCGCTGGCCATCCTCGTCCATCGGGAGCAGAGCGCGCGCCGCGCACGCGAGTTGTGCGCGCGAATGAAAGGCATCATTCCGAGGCAGATGTTCGACGTTGCCATCCAGGCCGCCATCGGAGGACGAATTATCGCCAGGGAAACGGTCAAGGCGCTTCGCAAGAACGTCACCGCCAAGTGTTACGGTGGCGACATCACGCGCAAACGGAAGCTTCTCGAGAAACAGAAAGAAGGAAAGAAAAGAATGAAGCAAGTCGGGTCGGTAGAGATACCTCAAGAAGCGTTCCTTTCCGTTCTAAAAGTGGGGGATTAGTGCCGGTGGATTTCTCGTTGATTTTGTTCATTGCCCTGTTGGTCACCGGGGCAATCGTACTGCTCGATCAATTGGTGCTCGCGCGCCGTCGCCGTGCCGAGGTCATGGTCGAGGGCGGCGCCTCGGTGTCCGGCGGGAAGACGCCGGTCGATGCGCCGATGCCGATCATCGTCGAGTATGCCCGGGCATTCTTTCCCGTCATCCTGCTGGTTTTCGTCCTGCGTTCCTTCATCGTCGAACCGTTCCGGATACCGTCAGGCTCGATGTACCCGACACTGCACATCGGTGATTTCATACTCGTAAACAAGTTTCACTACGGGGTGCGCCTGCCGGTCATCAATACCAAGATCGTCGACGTGTCCGAACCCGAGCGCGGCGAAGTCATGGTATTTCGCTACCCGCACGATCCCGACGTCAACTTTATCAAGCGCGTGGTCGGCGTGCCCGGCGATGTCATTCGCTACGACAACAAGCGCGTTTATATCAACGGCGAGTTGGTCGATCTGAACTACGACAGCCTTTACATGCTCCCGCAGGAAGACGGAGGTCGGACCGAGACCGACATGTACCGCGAAACCATCGGCGACTCGACGCACTACATCATCAACGATCCCGCGCGACGCTCGCGGGGCATGGAGATCCGCGTGCCCGAAGGAACGTACTTCGTCATGGGCGACAACCGGGATCATTCCAACGACAGCCGGTTCTGGGGATTCGTGCCGGAAGAGAATATCGTCGGACGCGCGTTCTTCATCTGGTTCAGCTGGGATTCCGTCAACGGTGGCGGCGTCAACTGGGGTCGCATCGGTGAGGGAATCCCCTGAGCGGTCGGCCGTGAGGCCGGTCGCCGGGATTTTCGCACACATCCGGCGCCGGCCCGGACGTGCCGGCGGGGCATACGGTAAACACGGCGAGTGCCGCATTCACGGTCGGCGGCTATATGGCGAGGAGGCATTATGACAAACGTGAACAGGCAAAAGGGCCTTTCCATCTGGGGCGTGCTGTTCGTCATCGGCGTGCTGATGTTCTTCGGCTTCCTTTTCATGAAGCTCTTTCCGCCGTACTACGACAACCTGCGGATCTACAACGGCATGGAACTGCTGGTCAAGGAGAATGACGTCGCCAACCTTTCTCGAAACGAGACCGTACGACGACTCAACCGGATCCTGTTGATCGACTACGTTGACGAGATCGTGGACATGCGCCAGGCGCTGCGACTGGAACGACGCGACGAGGGCGTCGATCTTCACGTCCACTACGAAGTCGTCGTGCCGCTGGCCTACAACCTCAGCGCGCTGATCCGGTTCGACAACGTCGTCTTCGCGCCTTACAACCGCTAGCAACCCGCTCGTGCGTGATTACCGGAGACTGGGTCGCGCCATCGACCATGAGTTTAGGAATCCGGGCCTGCTCGAGGAGGCGCTGACCCACCGCAGCGCCGGAGCGAAAAATTACGAACGACTCGAGTTCCTGGGGGATAGCGTGCTCGAGCTGGTCGTGTCCGACCACCTGTACCGTCGCTTTCCCGGTGCTCACGAGGGGCAGCTTACACGCATTCGCGCATCCATCGTGCGCGAGCCGACACTCGCGCGAGTCGCCCGGTCGCTGTCGCTCGGGCGCTTTCTCAAGCTCGGCGGCGGGGAACTGAAGTCCGGCGGTTTCGACCGCGATTCGATACTTTCCGATGCGCTCGAAGCCGTGATCGGCGCCTTGTACCTCGACGGCGGCATGCCGGCGGCCGATGCGTTTATCAAGACCCACTTCGCCGACGAGTTGGCGGCTGCCAATCCGGAACGGGTACGAAAGGACCCGAAAACCCGGCTGCAGGAATATCTTCAAGGGCAGGCCAGGGCGCTGCCGGAGTACGAAGTCGACGAAATCCGTGGCGCATCACACGAACAGCGCTTTCGCGTGTCTTGCCGTATTCCGGGCGTGGAGACGGTATTTCGCGGCGAAGGTTCGAGCAAGCGCAAGGCAGAACAGCGCGCTGCCGCCACCGCGCTGGAAACGCTGGCGAATGTCGCCGTCGACTCGACATGAAAGAATCCGATTCGAAAACCTACTTTGGCTTCGTGGCCATCGCCGGACGGCCCAACGTGGGCAAGTCGTCGTTGCTCAATCGATACATGGGTCGCAAGATCAGCATCACCTCGCGGCGCCCGCAGACCACGCGAAACCGGCTGCTGGGCATTCGCACCACCGATGCGGGGCAGGTCGTGTTCGTGGACACTCCCGGGATCCACGCCGCCGAAGGACGGGAGTTGAATCGCGTCATCAACCGCACCGCGGTCAGCAGCCTCGAAGGCGTCGACTTGATCCTGATGATGATTTCGGCCACCGGCTGGCGCCGCGACGACGACCTGGTGTACGAGAAGGCGAGCGCGACCGGTGTGCCGGTCATCCTCGCGGTCAACAAGACCGATCAACTCGAACGCCGCGACGAGATACTGCCGTTGCTCGCCTCGGCGGCGGAGGGACGTACGTTTATCGAGATCGTGCCCGTCTCGGTAAAAAGCGGATACAACATGGATCGATTGCTCGACGTGATCGTCTCGCGCCTGCCCAAGGGGCCGCCGGGATTCCCCGCGGAGCAACTCACCGATCGCAGTCAGCGTTTCCTGGCCGGCGAACTGGTGCGCGAGAAGCTGTTCTGGCACCTGGGCCAGGAGCTGCCCTATTCGAGCGCCGTGGAAGTATCGTCGTTCGCGTACGATGACAATGGCATGTTGCGAACCGAGGCAATCATCTGGGTGGAGAAGCCGGGTCAGAAGGCGATCGTCATCGGGCGCGACGGGCAGGGGCTGAAGCGTATCGGCCAGCGCGCGCGGGAACAGATGGAGCGGTTGTTCGGCTGCAAGGTCTACCTTGGCTTGTGGGTCAAGGTGCGAAAGGGCTGGACCGACGACGCCGGCGTGCTGAAGAGCCTCGGCTACGGGGAATGGTAGTCCTCTACGCCCCGGTTTACGGCATACGATAGCCGTGGCCGGCACCCGCCGAGTGCACAAGCAGCCGGGCTGGGTCCTGGCGCGGTACCCGTATTCGGAAAGCAGCCTGATCCTGGACGTCTTCAGCCGCGATTACGGCCGGGTACCCCTGGTCGCCAAGGGGGCACGACGCCTCAAGTCGCCCCATCGCGGCCTGCTGCAGGCGTTCACGCCGTTGCTCCTGGATTGGAGCGGGCGGCGCGAACTCGTGACACTGACCCGCGCCGAGGCGGCCGGCCTGGCGACGCGCCTCGCCGGCCGCGCGTTGATGTGCGGATTCTACGCCAGTGAATTGCTGATCCGGTTCGTGCATCGCGGCGACGCCCACGAGCAACTGTTCGACGCCTATGCCGATCTGATCGCAGAACTTTCCGCCGGCGCCGATCCGGAGTGGGCGCTTAGGGTGTTCGAAACGGTTCTGCTTCGCGACGTCGGCTACGGACTGGTGCTCGAACGGGAAGTGCTCGGGCATCGTCCTATCGAGACAGACCGCGAGTACCTGTACATTCGCGGTCGAGGCCCGGTCGAGGCGGGTGCGGAAGGATTTACCGGCACCCCGTTGCGAGGCGAGACGCTGATAGCGCTTCGCAGCGGCGTCTATCCGTCGCTGCGGGTACGCAGCGAGGCCAAGCGACTGACGCGCGGCTTGCTGGGAGAGTTGCTGGAGGGCAGGGGATTGCGCAGTCGCAGCGTGTTCGTGCAAATGTACGGGCGCGAGTCGGGCGACGGACTGGAATGATATCCCTCGTTCGCGACTCGAAACCTCGATCACCGAACTGGAATTTTCGACGAGCCGCCCCGATTACTACTTCTTGCGGGGCCGGAAACCCGACGGTACGCCGCCGCCTTCACCCTCGCCGAATAGGAAACCGAGCATCTGCTGCTCGATAAATTCGATATGACGAGGGTCCGCGGTGCTTAGCTGGTTCTCGTTAATGATCAGCACGAGGCGCTCCAGCCATTGCTGCCATCCTTCGGCGGAAACGTTTTCGAGAATGCGTTGGCCGAGATCGCCGGGGTAGGGTGCCTTCTCAAGGGCGGGCGCCTCGCGGTTGAGCACCGTGCAGTAAACCTGGCTGACCATTACCGGACTCCGCGCGTGGGTTTATGGGCGCGATCGCGCCTGGAAATTGAAGCGTGCAAGGATTTCATGTACAACGTCCGATTATACTCAACTCGAGGTTCTCAACCATGACCGACATTGGCGCCACGGGTAGTACCCTGGTTCTGGGTGACGACGATCTGGTGATCACCGATTCCGCGCGATCCAAGCTCGCCGGACTGATCGCCGACGCCGACGACGACATCAAGGCGATCCGGATTTTCGTATCCGGCGGCGGCTGTTCGGGCATGAACTACGGCATGACCTTCGCCGAGGAAGAGTACAGCACCGACAGCGTCGTCGACGACGGCAACGGGTTCCGCGTGGTGGTCGACCCGGTGGCCGCCGGCTACCTGAAAGGCGCGGAGATCGACTTCGTCGAGGACGGGCTCAATGCCTCGTTCGTGTTCAACAACGTGTTTCAGGCGGTCGGCGGAAGCGGTGCCTGTGGCGGTTGCGGCGGAGGCGCCTGCGGCGTGTGACGACGGTCGCGGTGTCCGCTTGATACGCGGCCCGCGACACCTTTCCGTGCCTGTCGACCCGCCTTGCGCGGCAGCGCGATCGCGGCTGCTGCTTGTCGCGCCGCACGCCAGTTACCGCATTGCCCCGTTCGTCGAGGCCGCCAAGCGTCGCGGCGTGGACGTGTTCCTGCTTGCCGGCCGTTCGAGTCTCTCTTTGCCCAGCGACGTCGCCGGCGCAAGGTTCGACCCTGCCGACACGACACAAGCAGTTTCCTTCGCCGAGCGATGGCATGCCGATGCACCGTTCGCCGGTATCTGCGCGACGGACGATTCGACCGCTGAACTCTCCGCCGTCATCGCTTCGCGACTGGGCCTGGTGAGTAATACACCGTCGGCTGCCGCGCTGACGCGCGACAAGCTTTCGGGTCGGCAGCGGCTTCGCGAGAAGCGTATTCGTTGTCCGGATTTCGTAGCCCTGGATTCGCGCGATCCGCTGGGTGCTATCCGCGCTCTGCCAGGATATCCGCTGATTGTGAAACCGCTGGCCATGTCGGCCAGTCGCGGCGTGATAAGAGTCGATGACGATCGACAGCTCGCGGCGGCCCTCGCGCGCTTGCGCGCGCTCCTCGAGCGCGAGTATGCGAACCCTGACTATCGGGTCGTTGCCGAAACGTTCGTGCCCGGCTTCGAGGTGGCGGTCGAAGGTCTGCTGTGCGGTGGGCGTTTGACGGTGCTTGCCATTTTCGACAAGCCGGATCCGCTTCACGGTCCCTACTTCGAGGAAACCTACTACACCACGCCGTCGCGCTTGTCGCCAGAAAACCAGTCAAAGATCGTCGACGCGGTGCAAGCGGTATGCGGAGCATACGGCCTGACCGAGGGGCCGGTCCACGCCGAGTGCAGGATCAACGAAGAAGGAGTCTGGCCACTGGAGCTGGCCTCGCGCACCATTGGCGGCAAGTGTGCTCGCCTGCTGTCCTTCGCCACCGGCCTGACCCTGGAGGAAATCGTCATCGCGCATGCCCTGGGTGAGCAGGCGCCGGTGAGGCCGATCATCGGCGGGGCCGGCGTGTTGATGGTGCCGGTACCGCGCAGCGGCGTGGTGCGCCGGGTCGAAGGCATCGGGCGCGCGCGGGCGGTGCCCGGCGTGGAGGAGGTCGAGATCGACGTGGGGTCTGGCGAGGTGCTGACGGCGTGGCCCGAGGGCGGGAGCTACCCGGGTTTCGTTTTCAGCCGCGGCGCGAGTGCCTGGGATGCCGAGCAGTCATTGCGTCGCGCCCATGCAGCGTTGAATATCGTCGTCGCACCGATAATCGCCTAGCATGGGCGCCAAGCTGACGCCGCAAGGCGGTGGGTCAGTCCTTCCCGTTTTCGGGGGCGAAGCGCGGGGTGCGCTCGTACGGATGGTATTCCAGGGTTCGCCAGGGAGGAATGCGCGCTAGCGAAACTTGTACAGACCACCCACGGAGATCATGTTGAGGTCGTTGTCGCCGCTGGTGCCGACGACTTCAAGCTCCAGATTGAAGTTGCCGGTCTCTCCGAGCTTCAGGCCCAGTCCGGCCCCGTAACCGAAACTCGTGTCCTGCTCGGTGACTCGTTGCACGCCATCGAGACTGGTCGTGACGTCGGAGCGCACGGCGCCCAGCTTGGCCTTGAAATAGACGTTGCCGGGCGTCCGGTAGGTAAAAAACACGGCGATATTCTCGCTTTGCCACTCGCCGCCAATACCGAAAATGCTGTTGTCGGCGACGTCGCCCTTGTCGAAGGAATCGCTCAACTCGAACTCGATGCTCGAGGTACCGTCGAAGCCGATAGGGCGGGAGAACTCGTAGCCGAAAAGCAGGCCGGCGTTGGCGGCGTCGTCATAGCCTCCGCGGCCATGGCCGACCGACTCGACCTTCATGCCCAGCATCCAGTTGCCGTCCGCCGTTTCTCCGAACCACGTGAAATCCTGGGCGGACGCGACGCCGGTGAAGGCGACAAGCCCA
>JAUIEZ010000178.1 GCA_030429665.1 Gammaproteobacteria bacterium
ATTGCGCCGATTGCGATGGAAGAGGGTCTTCGCTTCGCGATTCGCGAGGGCGGGCGCACGGTCGGCGCCGGCGTCGTCTCCAAGGTCATCGAGTAAAGGCAATCCGAACGAGCGGCGACATGATGTCATCATGACGCCGCCCGCCGGAATGCGAATGCAACTTATAGAGTTCAGGCCAGTAGCTCAATTGGCAGAGCGGCGGTCTCCAAAACCGCAGGTTGGGGGTTCGATTCCCTCCTGGCCTGCCAGAACTGAAGGTTAAGGCTTAGTGGACAAGGTCAAGATCGTCGTCGCGGCACTGATTGTCGTCGGCGCGTTGGTCGGCTACTACCAGTGGCCGGACACTTCCGTGTTCTTGCGCACGGCGGCGATTTTCGCCGCTTTCGGCGTTGGCGCGGGCATTGCCTTGACTACATCGTACGGGCGCGAGTTCGTCGCTTTTTCGCGCGGCACGCTCAACGAGGTGCGCCGCGTCATCTGGCCGACCCGGCGCGAGACGATCCAGGCAACCATGGTGGTGATCGTGATGGTGTTGGTGATCGGGCTGTACATCTGGCTGCTGGACACCCTCGCGTTCTGGGCCGTCTACGACCTGATACTGAACGTACGCGGCTAGAAGGGCTACGCGGATGACGGACATGAAATGGTACGTGGTACAGGCTTTTTCCGGTTACGAGAAGTCGGTGCAGAAGTCGATTCTCGAACACATCCGGCGAGCCGGGATGGAAGATCAGTTCGGCGACGTGCTGGTACCCACCGAGGACGTGGTGGAAATGCGCAACGGGCAAAAGCGCACCAGTGAACGCAAGTTCTTTCCGGGCTACGTGCTCGTGCAGATGCAGATGAACGACGATACGTGGCACTTGATCAAGTCCGTGCCTCGAGTTGCCGGCTTCATCGGCGGCACCGCGGCGAAGCCGTCGCCGATCACCGACAACGAGGCGCGCGCGATCCTGCAGCAGGTGCAGGACAGCTCGGACAATCCGAAACCGAAGTACACCTTCGCGCCCGGGGAGATCGTTCGGGTCATCGACGGCCCGTTCCAGGATTTCAACGGCACCGTGGAAGACGTCAACTTCGAGAAAAACAAGTTGAAAGTCTCGGTGTCCATCTTTGGGCGATCGACGCCGGTCGAGCTCAACTTCAGCCAGGTCGAGAAAGGCTGACGAAGATTCGGTCCGCCGGCCGGCAACGGGCGGGGACGGTTATCAACCCAAGACGGGGAGAGCGGCAATTTGCGCTGCTCGCCTGAACCCGACGGAGTCAAATCATGGCGAAGAAAATCGAAGCCTATATAAAGCTTCAGGTTCCGGCTGGCGATGCCAAGCCGAGCCCGCCGGTGGGGCCCGCGCTG
This sequence comes from Gammaproteobacteria bacterium, assembly GCA_030429665.1. Classification (GTDB taxonomy): domain Bacteria; phylum Pseudomonadota; class Gammaproteobacteria; order Arenicellales; family CAJQKF01; genus BQJD01. The sequence goes on from JAUIEZ010000178.1 coordinate 1,355, forward strand.
GGCCAGCGCGGTGTCAACATCATGGAATTTTGCAAGGCGTTCAACGCCGACACCCAGGACATGGAGAAGGGTCTGCCGATTCCCGTGGTGATCACGGTCTACAGCGACAAGAGCTTCACGTTCGTGAAGAAGACGCCGCCGGCTTCCGTGCTCCTGCGCAAGGCGCTCGGCATATCCAAGGGCAGTTCCATGCCCAACAAGGACAAGGTCGGATCGGTTTCCCGCGAACAGCTCGAGGAGATCGCCAAGATCAAGATGCCCGACCTGTCCGCCTACGACATGGACAACGCGGTGAAGATCATTGCAGGCAGTGCCCGGAGCATGGGCGTTGACGTGGAGGGTGCGTGATGGCTGGAAAGGGTAAGCGACTGCAGCAAGTGTTGTCGAAGGTCGATCGTTCCGCCTTCTATCAAATTTCCGACGCCCTCGCGCTGGTCAAGGAAACGGCCTCGGCGAAGTTCGACGAGTCCGTCGACGTGGCCGTCAACCTGGGTGTGAACGCGCGCAAGTCGGACCAGAACGTGCGCGGCGCGACGGTGTTGCCGCGCGGCACGGGCAAGACGGTGCGCGTGGCGGTGTTCGCCGAGGGAGAGGACGCGGAAAAGGCCAAGGCCGCGGGCGCCGACATCGTTGGCCTGGACGATCTGGCCGCGACGGTGCAAAAAGGCGAGATCGAGTTCGACATGTGCATCGCCACCCCGGCGACCATGCGCGTCGTCGGTCGGCTCGGCCAGATCCTCGGTCCACGCGGGCTGATGCCGAATCCCAAGGTGGGCACGGTGACGCCGGACGTCGAGACCGCGGTACGGAACGCCAAGGCAGGCCAGGTGCAGTTTCGCATCGACAAGGCCGGCATCATTCACTGCACGATTGGAAAGGCGTCTTTCGAGGCCGACGCGCTCAAGGAGAACCTCGATGCCCTCCTGGCGTCGCTGGTCAAGGCCAAGCCGTCGACCGCGAAGGGTCAGTACATTCGTCGTGTCACGCTGTCGACCACCATGGGTCCGGGCGTGCGCGTCGATCGGGCGTCCCTGGACGTCTAGAAAGATATTTGCAATCGCGCCGGACCGCGACAAGCGGACCGGCGCGCGCAAACGGGCTTTGGGGTCCGGCAGGCATCGCCGACGATGGTGGCGTCCGCCGGAAACGTCAAAGACCGCAGGTGATGCGGGGCGGTTTTTCTACCCGGCATCTTAATGGTCGACGCGGCCGGCCTGCGCAGGCGGTGTGCCCCGATCAGGTTGAACCTGGTGGTGGACACCTAAATTTTCGTCAATGGAGATTGCTCTCATGAGCTTGAGTCTCGCACAGAAGCAGGCCGTCGTTGCCGAGGTCACCGAGTCGTTGGCTTCGGCGAACACGATGGTTCTCGCCGAGTACCGGGGACTCACCGTTTCCGAACTGACGGGCATGCGCGCCCAGGCCAGGGAGGCAGGGGTTTTCGTCAAGGTGGTCAAGAACACCCTGGCGAAGCGCGCGATCGAGGGTTCGCCCTTCGAGTGTCTCAGCGAACACTTCCGCGGTCCGGTTGTCATGGCCGCCTCGGAAGACCCCGTTGCCGCCGCTAAGCTGGTGGCGAAGTTCGCCAAGGAACTCGAGGAGCTGAAGATCACCGTCGGCGGTATGAACGGCAATGTGATGTCCGAGGGAGAGATCCAGGACCTGGCCAAGCTGCCGAGCCGCGAAGAGCTGCTTGCCACCTTGGTCGGCACCCTGCAGGCACCGATTGCCAAGTTCGTGCAGACGCTCAACGAGGTGCCGTCGAGGTTCGTCCGAACCCTGGCTGCCGTCGAAGAGCAGAAGCAGGCCGCCTGAAGCGGCGGAAACGTGTTCCCGAAATTATTGTCCGAATATTTAACCAGGAGTTAACCAATGGCTTTATCCCGAGAAGAGATCCTCGACGCGATCTCACAGATGTCCGTCCTTGACTTGTCTGCGCTGATCAAGGACATGGAAGAGAAGTTCGGCGTGTCCGCCGCGGCCGCCGTGGCCGTGGCTGCGCCGGCGGCCGGTGGTGACGCCGGCGGTGCCGCTGCCGAGGAACAGACCGAGTTCGACGTTATCCTCGCAGGTTTCGGCGACAAGAAAGTCGGTGTCATCAAGGCGGTACGCGCTATCACCGGCCTGGGCCTGAAAGAGGCCAAGGACCTGGTAGAGGCCGCGCCTAGCGCCGTCAAGGAAGGCGTGAGCAAGGACGAAGCTGAACAGCTGAAGAAGACGCTCGAGGAAGCCGGCGCCACTGTTGAACTCAAGTAAATCGGGTGAACAAGCCGCGCCGGCAGTCCGGCGCGGCCACGCCATTTTGTTTGGCCGGGCTGACCGCGTTGGCGGTCGGCCTTGTCGTGTTTGTATGAAATCGTTTTGTGCCGGCGCCTGACGCCGCTCAAGAGGTCTGCATGGATTACTCGTTCACCGAAAAGAAGCGAATTCGCAAGAATTTCAGTACGCGCAACGATACGGATCTGATTCCGTACCTGCTCGAAACGCAGAAGCAGTCGTATGACCGCTGCCTGCAACTCGACACCAAGCCCGAGCTGCGCATCGACCAGGGCCTGCAGGCGGCGTTCAAGAGCGTGTTCCCGATCGAGAGTTACAACGGCAAGGCGTCTTTGGATTTCGTCAGCTACCGGCTCGGCGATCCGCCCTTCGACGTGCGCGAATGCCAACAGCGCGGTTTGATTTTCTCGGCGCCGCTCCGGGTAGTGCTCAGGCTGATCATTTTCGACAAGAACGATAACAGCAACACGAAGACGGTCAAGGACGTGACCGAGCAGGACGTCTACATGGGCGAGATTCCGCTCATGACAGACAACGGCACGTTCATTATCAATGGTACCGAGCGCGTCGTGGTGTCCCAGTTGCATCGCTCTCCGGGCGTGTTCTTCGACCATGACAAGGGCAAGACTCACGCCTCCGGGAAGCTGCTGTTCTCCGCACGAATCATTCCCTATCGCGGCTCCTGGCTCGACTTCGAGTTCGATCCGAAAGATCACTTGTACATTCGCATCGACCGGCGCCGCAAATTGCCCGGCACGATCGTTCTGCGCGCGCTTGGCTATTCCACCGAGGAAATCCTGGCACTGTTCTTCGATAACGACGTCATCAAGATCGGCAAGGACAAGTTCGAGATGGACATCGTGCCCGAGCGCATGCGAGGCCAACAGCTTCACTTCGACCTGATGGGTCCGCGCGGCAAGGTGCTGGTCGAGTCCGGAAAGCGCGTCACCGCCCGTCACATCAAGGAGCTGCAGAAAGCCGGTATCGAGCGAATCGAAGTGCCGATCGACTACGTTGCCGGCCGCACCCTGGCCCGTGACGTCGTGGATCCCGAAACCGGAGAGCTGTTGTACTCGGCGAACGACATTCTTACCGAGGACATGGTCAACGCCATGGTCGAGGCCGGTTTCGAGCAGATCGAAACCATCTACACGAATGACATCGACTGCGGTCCGTTCGTCTCCGAGACCCTGCGCCTGGACAACACGCGATCGGCGCTCGAGGCGCAGGTCGAGATCTACCGCATGATGCGCCCCGGCGAGCCGCCGACGAAGGAAGCCGCCCAGGCGCTGTTCACCAACCTGTTCTTCAATATCGACCGATACGATCTTTCCGCGGTCGGCCGAATGAAGTTCAACCGTCGACTCGGACGTGATACCGACGAGGGCCCCGGCACGCTCAGCCAGCAGGACATCATCGAGGTGATGCAAACACTGGTGGACCTGAAAAACGGCAAGGGCGAGGTGGACGACATCGACAACCTCGGCAACCGGCGCGTACGCTCGGTCGGCGAACTGGTTGAAAACCAGTTCCGCATCGGCCTGGTGCGCGTGGAGCGCGCCGTGCGCGAGCGACTGTCGCTGGCGGAGTCCGAGCAACTCACCCCCCAGGACCTGATCAACGCCAAGCCGGTTTCCGCCGTGATCAAGGAATTCTTCGGCTCGAGCCAGCTCTCGCAGTTCATGGACCAGACCAATCCGCTCTCGGAGGTCACGCACAAGCGACGCGTGTCGGCGCTCGGCCCCGGCGGCTTGACCCGCGAGCGGGCCGGGTTCGAGGTTCGCGACGTGCATCCGACGCACTACGGTCGCGTGTGCCCGATCGAGACGCCTGAAGGGCCCAATATCGGCCTGATCAACTCGCTGGCGGTGTTTGCGCGCACCAACGAGTACGGCTTCCTGGAAACGCCGTACCGCAAGGTCGTGAATGCCAAGGTCTCCGACGATATCCACTACCTGTCGGCCATCGAGGAGCACAAGTTCGTCATCGCCCAGGCCAACGCGAAGGTGGATGGCAACGGCAAGCTGGTGGACGACCTGGTTTCGTGCCGTTACAAGAACGAGTTCACGCTGTCCACGCCGGAGCAGATCGACTACATCGACATCGCCCCCTCGCAGATCGTTTCGGTGGCGGCTTCGCTGATACCTTTTCTCGAGCACGACGACGCCAATCGCGCCCTGATGGGCTCGAACATGCAGCGCCAGGCGGTGCCCACGCTGGTCAGCGAGAAGCCGCTGGTCGGTACCGGCATCGAGCGCAAGGTGGCAATGGACTCCGGTGTGTGTGTGTTGGCCAAGCGCGGCGGAACCGTGATCTCCGTCGATTCCGGCCGCGTGGTGGTCAAGGTGAATGACGAGGAGGCCAGCAGCGGCGACTCCGGCGTCGACATCTACAACCTGATCAAATACACGCGTTCGAACCAGAACACGACCATCAATCAGCGTCCGCTGGTGAAGGTGGGCGACGTCATTCGCGCGGGTGACGTACTGGCCGACGGACCGTCCACCGATACCGGCGAGTTGGCGCTGGGACGCAACGTCCTCGTGGCGTTCATGCCGTGGAACGGCTACAACTTCGAGGATTCCATCCTCATTTCCGAGCGCCTCGTTCAGGATGACATCTACACTTCGATCCATATCGAGGAACTGACCTGCGTGGCCCGCGACACCAAGCTGGGTTCCGAGGAAATCACCCGTGACATCCCGAACGTCGGCGAATCCGCCTTGTCCAAGCTGGACGAGTCCGGCATCGTTTACGTCGGCGCCGAGGTGGAGCCCAACGACATTCTTATCGGCAAGGTGACGCCCAAGGGCGAAACCCAGTTGACGCCAGAGGAGAAGTTGCTGCGCGCGATTTTCGGCGAGAAGGCCTCTGACGTTAAGGACACCTCGCTTCGCATGCCGTCCGGCATGAGCGGTACGGTGATCAATGTCCAGGTCTTCACCAGGGACGGCGTCGAGAAGGACGCTCGCGCACTGTCCAACGAGGCCGAAGAACTCGGCCGCATCCGCAAGGACCTGGACGATCAGTTTCGCATTGTCGAGGGAGACGCCTTCGACCGCATCGAGCGCGTCCTGGTCGGGCAGGTTGCCGAGGGCGGACCGGGCGGACTGAAGTCCGGCAGCAAGGTCACCGCCGAGTACCTGGGTGGCATCGACCGAAAGCAGTGGTTCGAGATCCGACTGCGCGACGAAGAGGCGAACCAGTCCCTGGAGAATGTGCGAAACGGCCTGGAGTCCCAGCGGCGCCAGTTCGACGAACTGTACAAGGAAAAGAAGGGCAAGCTGGAAGCCGGCGACGACCTGGCGCCAGGCGTGTTGAAGATGGTCAAGGTGTTCGTCGCCGTCAAGCGCCGCCTGCAGCCGGGAGACAAGATGGCGGGGCGTCACGGCAACAAGGGCGTTATTTCCAAGATCGTGCCGGTCGAGGACATGCCGTTCATGGCCGACGGTACCACCGTGGATATCGTGCTCAATCCTCTTGGCGTGCCTTCGCGCATGAATGTCGGCCAGGTCCTGGAGACCCACCTGGGCTGGGCGGCCCGGGGGCTTGGGCAGAAGATCGGACGCCTGCTGGAACAGCAGGCCAAGGTGGCCGAACTGCGCAAGTTCCTGGACAAGGTCTACAACAAGGCCGGTCGCCACGAGGACATCGCGGGCCTGAAGGATACCGAGGTCATGGAGCTTGCGGGCAACCTGCGCGAGGGCGTGCCGATGGCGACCCCGGTCTTCGACGGCGCCTCCGAGAAGGAAATCAAGGACATGCTTCGCCTGGCCGAGCTTCCCGACAGCGGCCAGACCAGACTTTTCGACGGGCGCACGGGTGACGCGTTCGATCGGCCGGTTACCGTGGGTTACATGTACATGCTCAAGCTCAACCACCTGGTGGACGACAAGATGCATGCCCGCTCCACCGGCCCCTACAGCCTAATCACGCAACAACCGTTGGGTGGCAAGGCCCAGTTCGGCGGCCAACGCTTCGGCGAGATGGAGGTATGGGCGCTCGAGGCCTATGGCGCCGCCTACACGCTGCAGGAGATGTTGACCGTCAAGTCCGACGACGTACCCGGCCGCACCAAGATCTACGAGAACATCGTCAAGGGGGATCAGCGAATGGAGGCATCCATTCCCGAGTCCTTCAACGTGCTGGTCAAGGAGATTCGCTCCCTCGGGCTCAACATCGAAATGCGGCAGGACGACTGACCGTGACCGGTTCGCAGATCGTCCAGAGCAATCAGCCTGACAGAGGTTAGAAGATGAGAGATTTATTCAGCCTGTACAACAAGAAGGCCGACGCCGAGCAGGACTTCGATTCCATCAGCATCGGCATCGCTTCGCCGGAGAAGATCCGCTCCTGGTCGTACGGCGAAGTAAAAAAACCGGAGACAATCAACTATCGCACGTTCAAGCCGGAGCGTGACGGCCTGTTCTGTGCCAAGTTGTTCGGCCCGGTTTCCGACTACGAGTGCCTGTGCGGCAAGTACAAGCGCCTCAAGCATCGCGGCGTCATCTGCGAGAAATGTGGCGTGGAGGTCACCTTGTCGAAGGTCCGTCGCGAGCGCATGGGCCACATCGAGCTGGCCAGCCCGGTGGCCCACATCTGGTTCCTCAAGTCGCTGCCGTCCCGCCTCGGCTTGCTGCTCGACATGACCGTGCGCGAGATCGAGCGCGTGCTGTACTTCGAGGCCTACGTCGTCATCGACCCCGGCATGACGAATCTCACCACGGGCACGCTGCTGACCGAGGACGGCTACTTCGAAGCCATCGAGCAGTTCGGCGCCGAGTTCGACGCCCGCATGGGCGCGGAAGCCATCAAGGATCTCCTGATCGGCCTGGACCTTGACGAAATCGCCACGGAACTTCGCCAGGAACTCGCCGACACCAACTCGGACACCAAGCGAAAGAAGTTGACCAAGCGCCTGCGTGTCATCGAGGCGTTCATCCATTCCGGCAACCGTCCCGAATGGATGATTCTCGACGTACTGCCGGTGCTGCCGCCCGACCTGCGCCCGCTGGTGCCGCTGGACGGCGGACGTTTCGCGACGTCCGACCTCAATGACCTGTATCGGCGCGTCATCAACCGGAACAACCGTCTTCGGCGCCTGCTGGACCTCAACGCGCCCGATATCATCGTGCGCAACGAAAAGCGCATGCTGCAGGAGGCGTGTGACGCGTTGCTGGACAATGGCCGCCGCGGCAAGGCGGTTACCGGTCCCAACAAGCGCCAGCTCAAGTCGCTCGCGGACATGATCAAGGGTAAGCAGGGCCGGTTTCGACAAAACCTGCTCGGCAAGCGCGTCGACTATTCCGGTCGCTCGGTGATCGTGGTTGGGCCGACGCTCAAGCTTCACCAATGCGGCATCCCCAAGAAGATGGCCCTGGAGCTGTTCAAGCCCTTCATCTTCAGCAAGCTGGAGTTGCGGGGCCTGGCGACGACCATCAAGCAAGCGAAGAAAATGGTCGACTCCGAGGAGCCGGTGGTGTGGGACATCCTCGAGGAGGTCATTCGCGAGCACCCGGTGTTGCTCAACCGGGCGCCGACGCTTCACCGA
>JAUIEZ010000179.1 GCA_030429665.1 Gammaproteobacteria bacterium
AAACTGGGCGTCGAGAGACGGCTCCTGACGGCGGGCGAGCGCAAGGGATTCCTCGATCCCTTCCTCCCGGTCGACCGCGACGACCAGCGGTTTGCCCAGGCGATGCTCGACACGGTCCACCGGCAGTTCATCGAAGCGGTCAAGGATGGCCGGGGCGAGCGCCTGCGCCCCGGGCAGGCGGACCTGTTCAGCGGCCTGTTCTGGAGCGGAGAGGACGCGCTGCGGCTGGGACTGGTGGACGGCTTCGGCACGGTGGACTCGCTGGCCCGGGACGTGATCGGGGCCGAAACCATCGTCAACTACACGCCGCAATCGGAATTCTTCGACCAGTTCGCCGAACAGTTCGGAATAGCGGTCTCCACGGCATTGTCGAATTGGCTCGGCACGATCGGGTTCGTCCTGCGCTGACGCCCCCGTCCACGGCGACGCGACGGGAAATCGCTACGGAATGATGCGAACGCCTTCGGCGGTCAGCATCTCGCAAAGCCGAATCAGGGGCAGACCGATCAGGGCGTTGGGATCGTTCCCGCGTAACGAACGCAGCAGGCTGATTCCGGCGCCCTCGGCGCGCAGGCTTCCGCAGCAATCGTAGGGCTTGTCGTGGGCCAGGTAACGCTCGATGACGTCCCGATCGAGCGGCCGGAAGTTCACCTCGAACGGTTCGACGGCGCTGTGCAGGGCGCCGGTTCCGGTGTTGACCAGCGCGAGACCCGTGTACAGTACGACGCGCCGTCCCGACGCCGATTCGAGTTGGGAAACCGCCTCGGCATGGGATGCAGGCTTGCCGACGATGACTCCGTCGTGGTCCGCCACCTGGTCCGAACCGATAATTAGCGAGTGCTCGGCGCGTTCGCCCACCGCGCGGGCCTTGGCGATGGCGAGCCGTTCCGCCAGGGCCGCGGGCGATTCCCCGGGCAGGGCGGTCTCGTCCACGTTCGGGCGTTGCGTTTCGAATGCCAGTCCGAGCCGTGACAGCAGTTCGCGGCGGTACGGGGAAGACGAGGCGAGGATGATTCGCGATGTGTTGTTCATTGTCGAAGGCGGCGAAAGAGGGCGGAGTATATCGTGCCCCGCATTGCCGGGTACGCGCGGGGCCGGGATGCGTTTTGACATCGACCGGTCACATCTATATGATTCGCCGATTTTTTGCGCCCCGGGGAAATCGGTTGTTACAATCGCGCTTCGGGTTCGCACTGGTGCCGTGAATTGTACACGGTTGTTTTTGCAGAGGATTTACCGATGGCTGTCCAGCAAAACCGCAAGACTCCCTCCAAGCGTGGCATGCGACGTTCGCACGACTCGTTGAGCAATCCCACCCTCTCGGTGGATCCGGTTTCAGGCGAACTTCATCGCCGTCACCACGTGACCGCCGACGGTTACTATCGCGGCCGCAAGGTGATCGCGGATCGGGACATCGACGTCGCCGAGTAGCCGACCGATCCGGTGCGGCCGGCCAGTCACCGCTGAACCCACCAGTGACGACGTGACGGTACCCGATAGACCGTCGCTGTACCGCCCGGATCGTAGCCTCCGCCGCCCGCTCCGCGAAAACCGGATTGCCCCTCGATCCGGGCGGGCTCGTTCTCGTTCACCGCGAGTGGACTATTGAGCTTGGCTATCACTATCGCAATCGACGCCATGGGCGGTGACATTGGCCCGGACGTGACCGTGCCCGCCGCCCTCGACGTTATTCGTCGCACGAAGGATGTCGAACTGGTGCTGGTCGGACGCGAGGAGGACGTCACCGAGCGTCTCGGCGACGATGCACCGCGAGACCGCGTGCAGGTCGAGAATGCGACAGAGGTGGTCGGCATGGACGAATCGGCGGCGCAGGCGCTGCGCAGCAAGAAGGATTCGTCGATGCGCGTGGCGATCAACCAGGTCAAGTCAGGTCGCGCCGACGCCTGCGTCAGTGCGGGTAATACCGGTGCGCTGATGGCCACCGCGCGGTTCGTGCTTCGTACGCTGCCGGGGATCGATCGTCCCGCCATAGCCACCGCGTTGCCTCGGGCAAGCGGACATGTCTACGTGCTCGACCTGGGGGCCAATGTCGACGTGCCGGCGGAAATCCTGTTTCAATTCGGCATCATGGGCGCGACGCTGGTACGATCCCTGACGGATAACGACAGACCTACCGTGGGCCTGCTAAACGTCGGCGTCGAGGACATCAAGGGCAACGACACCATTCGCCAGGCCTCGGAATTGTTTCGCGCCAGCGACCTGAACTACACCGGTTTCGTCGAAGGCGATGACATATTCAATGGCACCGTTGACGTCATCGTCTGCGATGGCTTCTCCGGCAACGTGGCGCTCAAGACAAGCGAGGGCCTGGCACAGATGATCTCCAAGGTGCTCAGGGAAGAGTTCAATCGCAACCTGTTTACGAAGCTTGCCGGCGCGGTCTCGATCCCGGTGCTCAGGTCGCTCAGAAGGCGCATGGATCACCGCCGTTACAACGGTGCCAGCCTTGTCGGATTGAAAGGTACCGTGGTGAAGAGTCACGGCGGCACGGACATCATGGGCTTTTCGCGCGCGATCGACGTCGCGGTTGCCGAAGTACGCAATGACGTCGTGCGTCAGCTCGAGCAAGCGCTCGGTCCCGCTACCGAGCCGGCCGGGACCTGATCCGTGTACGGACGGATCATCGGTTCGGGCGCTTACCTGCCAGCGCGTCGACTGGACAACCACGAACTCGAACGAATGGTGGATACCAGCGACGAATGGATACGCGCGCGCACAGGCATCGTACGCCGCGCGATCGCGGCCGAGGGCGAGTACACCAGCGATCTTGCCGAGGCCGCCGCGCGCGAAGCGATTGCCGCGTCCGGGGTTTCGTTGTCGCAGATCGACCTGATCATCGTTGCGACCACAACGCCGGATCTCGTGTTTCCGAGTACCGCGACGCTGGTGCAGCATCGCCTGGGAATTCGTGGATGCCCGGCATTCGACATTCAGGCGGTTTGCGCGGGATTTATCTACGCCCTGGACGTGGTGGACAAGTACATGCGCAGCGGCGCGTGCCGCTGTGCGCTGGTGATCGGCGCGGAAACCTTCTCGCGCATCGTCGACTGGACAGACCGTACCACCTGCGTGCTCTTCGGCGACGGCGCCGGTGCCATGGTCATCAAGTCGGACGACGAACCCGGAATCCTTTCCACCCATGTCCACGCGGACGGCGCCTACAAGGAATTGCTGTGGGTGCCCGTGGGTGTTTCAACGGGCAACGCCGAGGTCGAGGCGGGTCGCGCGTTCACGCGAATGAAAGGAAACGAGGTATTTCGCTGGGCGGTGACCGCCATGAGCGACATCGCCGTTGAGGCGTTACGGCACAATGGCCTGTCGATCGAAGACCTCGACTGGCTCGTGCCGCACCAGGCCAACGTGCGAATCATCCAGGCCATCGGCAAACGTTTGCGGCTGCCGCCGGAAAAGGTCGTCGTGACCGTTGCCGAGCATGGCAATACGTCGGCAGCCTCGGTGCCGTTGGCGTTCGACACGGCCGTGCGCGACGGGCGCTTCAAGCACGGTGACCTGATACTGCTGGAAGGTTTCGGCGGCGGCTTCACCTGGGGTTCGGCGCTCATCCGCTATTGAGCCGAGCCGCGACCCGAACCGCCATCACCGCAGAAGGAGACCAACAATGACCGACAAGACGCTCGCAGGACAGGTATGCCTCGTGACCGGGGCGACGAGAGGCATCGGCCGCGCGATCGCGTTGGCGCTCGGCGGTGCGGGCGCCACGGTCGTCGGTACGGCGACAACGCCTGCCGGTGCCGAGAAAATCGGCGAGGCGCTATCGGCCGCTTCGATCGGCGGCGCCGGCCTGGTGCTCGATGTGTCCGACAACGAGAGCGTGGAAGCTGTCGTGAAGCGCATCGCCGACGAGTTCGGGCCGGTCCAGGTTTTGATAAACAATGCCGGTATCACCCGTGACAACCTGCTGATGCGAATGAAGGAGTCCGAGTGGGACGAGATCATGGATACCAATCTCAAGTCGCTCTATCGCCTGACCAAGGCGTGCGTGCGACCCATGACCAAGTCACGCCATGGCAGAATCGTGAACATCAGCTCGGTCGTCGGCGCGACCGGTAACGCCGGGCAGTCCAACTATGCCGCGAGCAAGGCGGGCATGATCGGATTCACGCGCGCGCTCGCGCACGAGCTTGCCGGGCGCAACATACTCGTGAATGCGGTGGCGCCGGGATTCATCGAAACCGATATGACCGCTTCGATTCCCGACGCGCAGCGCGACAAGCTGCTCGGTAGTGTACCCCTTGGCCGCCTGGGTTCGCCTGAAGAGATCGCGGCCGTCGTGCTGTTCCTGGTCTCACCCGGCGCGTCTTACGTCACGGGGCAGACAATCCACGTCAACGGAGGCATGTACATGGCTTGAATGTATCGCTTCCGAAGCACCCGGGGGAGCCTGCGCACATACGGTGCAATCGCATGTGCAAGCTGCCCGTAACACACTGATAGTTATACCGAATTGACTTTATTTTTCCCGGCCTGGAAAGGTCCTGGATGTGGTGGACTTGCCAGCGCGAATAGTGTTAAGTTTGCGCTCCCGAGAATTGGCCGGAGCCCGCCGGTTCGTCACGATCAGGATACTGCCCGGAGTCTGGGTCCCGACTCATCCTAACTGGAGGTTTAACCAATAATGAGTAGCATTGAAGAGCGCGTCAAGAAAATCGTCGTCGAGCAGCTTGGTGTCAGTGAAGACCAAGTCACCCCCGACGCTTCCTTCGTCGACGATCTTGGTGCCGATTCTCTCGATACTGTCGAACTGGTCATGGCGCTCGAAGAGGAGTTCGACACCGAGATTCCGGATGACGAAGCGGAGAAAATCACGACCGTCAAGCAAGCGATCACCTTCATCCAGGAAAACGCCAGCGCCTGATCGCCTGCATCGAGTCACGAGCTCAGGTGAGTCAAGGGTTCGTCGACGAGGCAGGGAAGTCATTCGCTCGACGGCAGAACTTGGGATCCGACTTGATCGAGACCCACCCCGATTCGACTAAAAAACCGCCGCCGCACCGACAGACGTGCGGCGGCGTTTTCACTTTCATCCCAGGATTGACGTCATGAACAAACGTCGCGTAGCCGTTACCGGTCTGGGCATGGTCACTCCGGTCGGAAACGACCGGCCCACGTCGTGGAACAAGCTGGTGGCCGGCGTTAGCGGTATCGGACAGATTACACAGTTCGATGCGACGGGCCTGCCATCGACGATTGCCGGCGAGATCAAGGACTTCGACCCGGAGAGCGTGCTGGGCGCGAAGGAAGCGCGCAAGATGGATCGGTTTATCCAGGTCGGCATGGCCGCGGGTATCGAGGCGATCAGGGACTCGGGCTTGTCATTCGACGACGAAGAACTGGCGATGGGCAGCGGCGTGTACATCGGCGCCGGCATCGGCGGTGTCGGCACGATCGAACGTACCACGGCGTCATTCAACGAGCGCGGCTACAAGCGCGTATCGCCGTTCTACATTCCCATGAGCATCATCAACATGGTCTCGGGCAACCTGTCGATCATGTATGGACTGAAGGGTCCCAACCTGGCCTCGGTAACGGCATGCTCGACGGGTACACACGCGATCGGAGAGGCATCCAGGCTGATTGAGTACGGCGACGCCGACGTCATGGTCGCCGGCGGCACCGAGGCGGCCGTCACCCCAACGGCGATGGCCGGCTTCGGCGTGGCCAAGGCGCTCAGCCGCAACAACGACGATCCTTCCGGCGCCAGCCGACCTTGGGACCGTGGACGCGACGGCTTCGTGCTTGGCGAAGGCGCCGGCATCATGGTGCTCGAGGAACTCGAGCACGCGAAAAAGCGCGGTGCCCGGATCTACGCCGAATTGACCGGATTCGGTCTCAGTGGTGACGCGCATCACATGACCCAACCGGCGCCCGGCGGCGAAGGCGCGTCGCGATGCATGACTAATGCGCTGAGGAACGCCGCGCTACCGGCGGATGCCATCGACTATGTCAATGCGCACGGCACGTCAACGCCGCTGGGGGACATCGCGGAGACCCTTGCGATCAAGCGAACGTTCGGGGCGCATGCCTCGAAAATCGCGGTCAGTTCGATCAAGTCGATGATCGGGCACCTGCTCGGTGCTGCAGGCGGCGTGGAAGCCGTGGCGACCGTGTTGAGCATTCACCATGGCGTCATTCCGCCAACCATCAACCTAGCGGATCCCGACCCCGAATGCGATCTTGACTACGTACCCAACACCGCGCGCGAGGCGACCATCAGGGCCGCCCTGTCCAATTCGTTCGGCTTCGGCGGCACCAACGGTACGCTGGTTTTCCAACGCGCGTGATGGCCGCAACGATCGGGCAGGGCCGGCGCGCTATGCCCTCGTCGATGCGGCGTACCCAGCGCGGTTTCTCCGCCGTATTGGCATTGTTGTCGTTGATCGTTCTCGCCGCGATCCTCGCCGCGGCACTGGCCTTGTACGTTCGTCATTCGCTTACCCGTCCCCTGCAGCCCGGCGACGACCTGTTCACCATCGAACGCGGTCAGTCGTTACAGGGAGTCGCGCGAATGCTCAAGCGCGAAGGCGTTATCGACGAAGTCTACAGCCTGCGACTATATGCCCGATTGAGCGGTGTGTCGGGACAGATCAAGGCGGGGCAATATCGCTTCGAGGATGGTATCGACCAAGTCGGCATCCTCGAGAAGATAGTTGCCGGCGACGTGGTCCGATACCGGATCCAGTTTATCGAGGGCTGGAACTTCAGGCAGGTGCGTGAGGCGTTGTACACGCATCCCGAGCTCGATAGCACGACCAGGGGGCAGAGCGATGCCGAGATCATGGCCGCGCTCGGTCGCCCCGGCGAGCACCCGGAAGGGCGGTTTTTCCCGGACAGCTACGATTTTATCGCCGGTGACACCGACCTCGACATTCTTGCCCGCGCCTACCAGACGATGACGTCGGTACTTCAGTCGGCCTGGGAAGAGCGCGATGAGGACATTCCACTCGAGACGCCGTACGAGGCGTTGATCCTTGCATCCATCATCGAAAAGGAAACGGGCCAACGCGGCGAACGGGATACCATCTCGGGGGTGTTTACCAACCGATTGAGGCGCAACATGCGCCTGCAGACCGATCCCACGGTAATATACGGCGTTGGCGAGGAATTCGACGGTAATCTTCGCCGTCGCGACCTGGAGACCGACACGCCGTACAATACCTACACGCGTTCGGGGTTGCCGCCCACGCCGATCGCCATGCCGGGCCGCGAATCCATCATGGCCGCCGTGCGACCTCGCGAGACGCCATATCTCTATTTTGTCTCCCGAGGCGACGGCTCTCACCAGTTTTCACGCTCGCTCGAGGAACACAATGCCGCGGTGCGCAAGTTCCAACTCAAGCGACGGTCCGACGGCTGAGGCGATTCGTGGGCCAAACCGAACGCGGCCGATTCATCACCATCGAGGGTACCGATGGCGCGGGAAAGAGCACCCAGGGACGCTTCATAGAGTCCTATCTTCGCAGACACGGAATCGACTGCCTTCACACGCGCGAGCCGGGCGGAACGCCCATGGGCGAGGCTATTCGTTCACTACTGCTCGACAAGACCAGGCTCGAGGCGACGCCGGCCACGGAGTTGCTGCTGGTTTTCGCCGCCCGTGCGCAACATATCGCGGAGGTGATCGAACCGGCGCTTGCCCGCGGTACCTACGTTCTATGTGATCGATTCACGGACGCCACTTACGCTTACCAGGGTGCCGCCGGCGGACTTGGCTTCGACGCGGTGTCGCGCATCGAGGAGTGGGTCCAGGGCGATCTTCGACCCGATGTCACGCTCTTGTTCGACGTGCCGGTCGATGTCGGACTTGAACGGACGCGTGAGCGCGGAATTGTCGCCGATCGCTTCGAGGCAATGGCGCGTGCAAACAAGGAGAAGGTTCGCGACGCCTACCTTCAACTGGCGGCAGCGCATACTCACCGGATCCGGGTCATCGACGCCACGGCACCCGTCGAATCCGTGAACGAACGCGTGCGCGACGTGCTGTCCGAAAAACTTTCCGAGTGGGGAAGGTCGTAATGCATCCCTGGCTGCAGGCGCAATGGGACCTGATTCGGGCCGGCATCGACCGTCTTCCGCCCGGTTTGATGTTCGTTGGCCCGGAAGGCCTGGGCAAGCTCGATCTCGCCCTCGCCACCGCCCGGGCCATGCTATGCGCGGATCGCGTGAACGGTAGTTCGTGCGGCGAATGCGCAGAGTGCATCGCCTTTGACAAGGGAATGCACCCGGACCTGCACCTGTTGACCTCCGGTCACTTCGCCACGGGACTCGACGAAGTGACCGTCCGCGCCGCAGCGCGCTACCTGGACGATGCCGACACCGGCCGCAAGCCCCGGCAGGTGATTTCCGTCAACCAGGTCCGTGTTCTCATCGAACGCCTGGGAGCGCATTCCCATGGCGGCGGGGCGCGCATAGCCGTGATCGCCCCGGCGTCCGCGTTGAACGTCAACGCGGCTAATGCGTTGCTGAAGATCCTGGAAGAGCCCCCCGGCGACGCACGCTTCCTGTTGGTCTTGAGCGCCCGAGATGCCGTTCCGGCGACCGTCCTCAGCCGTGTCAGCGTGATCGAGTGTCGGCCGCCGGCTCACGACGATGCGGTCGTCTGGCTCGAGTCGCGCGGCGTACCGAGAGAACGAGCCGATGACCTATTGTCGCTGGCGTCCGGCGCGCCCATTGCGGCCGCGAGATTGTACGACGCGGGCTACGCGGAACAGGTCCTGGCATGGCGACGCGACCTGTCCCGTCTCGTGGCCGGCGAGATGATGCCGATGTCGATGGCCGCTGGCATAGGCGCCGATTCGGCGGGCGGATTCCTGTTCTGGCTTGAAAAGCTGCTTACCGACGTATTGCGCGAACACCACGGTCGAAGCGACCGGGCGTCGCTGGTCGGTCGTGAAGAAACCGACCGCCTGCTCGTTTCCCGGCTGATTTCTCGTCCACTTTGGGATATCATCTATGCTCTCCTTCATCATCTCCAACCATTGTTCTTGAAGGTTAGGAGAAAGGTTTGCATGTTGTGCAATCAGCCAGGCATGTATCGAAGATTGCTTATCGAAGTTGGAGATTGTGACCCAACCAAATTCGTCTGTGATCTGTTTGAGCCTTTTAGTGTTGGTCGCGTCAATCTCAT
>JAUIEZ010000180.1 GCA_030429665.1 Gammaproteobacteria bacterium
TTGCCATATAAATGCCAGATTCCTTACCTTCCGTAAAGCCATTCCAGCCCACTTTCTTCAAATATGGGAACTTCAAATACGTCCACGGTTCAACCCGTTCTGCAATCCAATCCTGATATTCATGTGGGGCGTACTTACCCAGCCGCTTGCCATCCGGATCAACAACACTGACCAAACCATCATAGAAATTGACATGGTTCTTTTCATCAACAAGGCCAATGTAATGGGTACGATGCGTGTAAACATCGCCAAGGATTAAATCGAGATAGGTTGGATTGCTGAGCACAATATCATTGAAAAGTTGCAGGTTTATCGACGACACCAAAAGCGCGTGGTCGACGAGCAACTGTTCCTGGAGGACGTACTCATTGCTGTTTGGCAAAAAGACTGACCGCTACCGGAACAAGGCCCGGGAAGAGCAGGGCGAAAAGGAGTCGGGACGCGACCGCAAGGCGAAGACCGATTCCCTGAACGCCGATTCTTCTTTTCCCGATTCGGTGCTGGGC
Organism: Gammaproteobacteria bacterium; assembly: GCA_030429665.1. Taxonomy (GTDB): domain Bacteria; phylum Pseudomonadota; class Gammaproteobacteria; order Arenicellales; family CAJQKF01; genus BQJD01. The sequence goes on from JAUIEZ010000180.1 coordinate 507, forward strand.
GGAGATTCCCTGGCTATCGGCAACGGCCTCGACGAGGTGACCGTCCAGGTGCCCGCGCCGGGCAGGCCGAAAGTGATGTCGATTACCATCAAGGACCGCAAGACGCTTCACGCGGCCTACATGCCCTTCCTGCAATCCGGCGGCATTTTCGTGCCCAGCAACGGAAGCTACAAGATGGGCGACGAGATCTTCCTGCTCCTGAAGCTGGTCGACTCCCCGGAAAACATATCCATTCCCGGCAAGATCGTCTGGATTACTCCCGAGGGCGCCATGAGCCATCGTGTCGCCGGGATCGGCATCCAGTTCACCGGCCCGGAAGCAGGCAAGGTTCGCACCAAGATCGAGGGCATCCTCGGCGGCGCGTTGAAATCCCGCCGCATGACCCACACGATGTAGCGTTTCGTCTTACCGATTCGCTCTCAAGGGGTATTCCATGGATCTCGTCGATTCTCATTGTCATATTGATTTTCCGCCGCTCGGCGACGACGTTGACTCGTTGCTGCGCACGGCCGACGCCAACGACGTACGTCATTTGCTGTGTGTCAGCGTCAACTGGCGCGATTTCCCTGCCGTGCTGGCGCTCGCCGAGGCGCATCGCGGTGTATTCGCATCCGTCGGCGTGCATCCCAACGAACGCGACGAAGCGGAAACGCCGGGCGAGACGCTGGTGGAAGCGGCCCGGCACCCCCGGGTGGTTGCGATCGGCGAAACCGGGCTGGACTATTTTCGAAGCGACGGCGACCTGCGATGGCAGCGCGAGCGATTCGCGCGTCATATCGCCGCCGCGCAAGCCTCCGGCCTTCCGCTCATCATCCATATGCGAGACGCGGCCGACGACACCATCGGCATGATGCGGGAGCATGGCGCGGACGCGACCGGCGGCGTAATGCACTGCTTCGCGGAGAACTGGGAGGTGGCGAAACAGGCGCTGGATCTGGGCTTTTACATCTCGTTTTCCGGCATTGTCACGTTCAAGAGCGCCGTCGAATTACAGGAGGTTGCGAGAAAAGCGCCCGCCGACCGTATCCTGGTGGAAACCGATTCCCCCTACCTGGCGCCCGTTCCGTTCCGCGGCAAGACCAACCAGCCGGCCTTCGTGCGCCACACGGCAGCCTGCGTCGCCGAACTTCGCGGCGAGTCGCTGGAACACGTCGCGCAGGTAACCACCGACAATTTCTTTCGACTGTTCAAGCGGGCGCGCCGCGAGGCCGGTACATTGCAGTAAGGCGCGCGAGGCGCTCCCTGCGGACGATCAGCTCAAGACGGCGATGCCGCGTTCGACGATATCCAGCGCTTCATCCAATTCCGAGCGCGTGATCGTCAGCGGCGGACACAAGGTCAACACGCTGCCGCCGCCGATCTTGTAGCTCAGGCCCTCGCCCAGGGAGTGATACAGCACACGCTCGGCCGCATCGGATGCCGAACCGAGAGCATCGCCGAGCGCGATGCCCAGGTGCAGTCCCATGCCGCGCACGTCGTCGATCACCTCGTGGCGTCCGGCCATGTCCCGCATCCTCGTCATGGCGTGTTCACCGAGCGCGCGCGCCCCGTCCATCAAGCCTTCTTCCTCGATCACGTCCAGCGTCGCCATCGCGGCCGCGCATCCCACGGGACTCTTCTCGTGCGTGTAGTGGCCAAGCGCGACGTCGCCGACACGATCGTACTCGGCCCGGGTCAGCACCGCCGCCATGGGGAATACCGCGCCGCCCAGTCCCTTGCCGATCACCAGTATGTCGGGCGTGACGCCGATTGCCTGGCAAACGAACATGTGCCCGCTGCGGCCAAGCGCGGAAGGAATCTCGTCGAACACCAGCAGGGCGCCGTGACGGTCGCAGGATGCGCGAACGAAACGCCAGAATGCCGGCGAGGGCGCCTCCACCGTGGTCCAGCGCATGGGCTCGGCGATCACCGCCCCGACGTCTCCCTGCACCGACAGCACGTATTCCACGTATTCCGCCCAGAATCTCTCGCCCGTTTGCGCATCGCCAAAGTAGTCTCGTCCCCATGACGGCGGCGGTATGTGCTCCGTACCGGTGAGCAGCGGTCCGACGCCGCGCCGAAACAGCGCCTCACCGCCGATCGAGATCGCGTCCAGGGAGGCGCCGTGAAATGCGTCCCACATCGACAGTGTCTTGTGGCGTCCGGTAACGTAGCGAACCAGTTTCAGGGCCATTCCTATGGCCGAGGTGCCGCCAGGCGCCAGCAGACACTTGTCGAGGCCGTCCGGGGCAACCGCACACAGCCGCTCCGCCAACGCCACCGCGGTCTCGTTGGTGTAGCGACGCGGGCAAAAGGGCAGGGCGTCGAGCTGGCGCTTGACGGCCCCGATTACCCGGGGATGGCCGTAGCCGACCTGGTGCACGCTGTTGCCGTGAAAGTCCATGATCCGCCGGCCGGCCAGGTCGGTAAGCCAGATCCCATCGGCGCCGTCGATCGCGTTCAGGCACGGCGTGGACAGCGATTGGTGGATGAATACGCGCTCGTCGCGCGCCAGGAGATCGCGGGTTGCCGGGTCCAGGTGTTCATCCATCCACCGGGCACGATGCGGTGAGTCGTTGACATCGCCTTCGCTATGCCGTTCGTGTTCTTCATGATTCATGTGGTTTCAAGTCCGGTAATTGCCCGCGGCGCGCCGCGCCGCGCGGTGGAGTCCATTGTAGCGCGGCGGGTCGGCAAAGCGCCCTGGCACGCCTTGGGTGATCCCGCCGCCGCGATACCGATATAATGCCCCGCCGCCGAGCCCGTCGGACGGGTCGGGATTCATGCACACTTCGCGAGCGAGCTCATGGTCAAGATCACCAAGGTATACACACGCACCGGCGACGGCGGCGAAACCGGTCTCGTGGGCGGCCGCCGGCTGAAAAAAACCCATCCGCGCATCGAGGCGTACGGCACCGTCGACGAACTGAACAGCCTGATCGGCATCGTGCGCAGCCACAATGATGCCAAGACACCGAGCGAACGCGGCGACAAGTTCGAGCTCATCCTCGAGGCCGTGCAACACAAGCTGTTCGACATGGGCGCGGAACTGGCGACCTATCCCGGTGACGAGTACGAGGGCCAGGTCACGATGGTCGAGTCGGACGCGACGTGGCTGGAAGAGGTGATCGATGCCATGAACGAGGAGTTGCCCAAGCTGTTCAGCTTCATCCTGCCGGGCGGAAGCCCGATGAACGCCGCGCTGCACCAGGCACGCACGGTCTGCCGGCGGGCGGAGCGCGCGGTACTGCAACTGGCCGAAGTCGAGCCGGTCAGCCCGCATGTCCTGGCATACCTGAATCGGCTCTCCGACGCCCTGTTCGTATTCGGCCGCTGGGTCAGCGCCACGCTGGGGGAGAGGGAAATCCTGTGGGAGCCGGGGAAATCATACCCCGACTGGCGATGGTAACGGTGACCACGTAAAAGTTAGCGGAGTAGCGAGTCATGGATGCCCGGTCCTTGCAGTCGATTTTCGTGGCGGTACGCGCCAACAAGCTTTTCGAGCTCTTCGTCATTACGGTGATCGTCGCATCGGCATTGCTGGTTGGCGTGAAGACCTACGAGATATCGCCGGGTATGCGTCGATTCACCGATCCGCTCGACCTGGTCGTGACGCTGATTTTCGTCACCGAGATCGTCATCCGTTTCATCGCCGACGATAACCGACGGCGATTCTTTCACGATTTCTGGAACAGCTTCGACACGCTGATCGTGCTGGTCAGCCTGGTGCCCGTGGACAACTCGGACATGGCGCTCGTGGCCCGACTGGTGCGGGTGTTCCGGGTGTTGAGAATGGTGTCGCTCATCCCGGAACTGCGGGTGCTGCTGGTGTCGCTGGTCAAGGCGTTGCCGCAACTCGGCTATGTCATGTTGCTGCTGTTCATTATCTTCTATATCTACGGCGCGATCGGCAGCACGCTGTTCGGAACCGTGAATCCCACTCTCTGGGGCAATATCGCCATATCCATGTTGACGCTGTTCAGGGTAATGACCTTCGAGGACTGGACGGACGTCATGTATGAAACCATGGAAGCATACCCGTTGAGCTGGGTGTACTACGTGACGTTCATCTTTTTTACCGCCTTCGCCTTCCTGAACATGATCATTGGTATCGTGGTCAATGTGATGGAGGAGGAGCACCGAAGCATACGCGACAAGGCAGCCGCTTCGCGCGGCGAGCCGACCTTGGCGGACGTGCACGAGCGTCTTGGCGAGATCCAGGGCATGCTCAGGGCGCAGGCGGCACTCGAGTCGCGCCGGGAATGAACGGTCGTTCGCGGGTGCTCCCGCGAATCAGATCGTGTTCTCCCGAAGCAGCCGGCGCGCATGGTCGATGTTCTCGTCCACGCCCGGCATGAAGGGATTGAGCGCCCGGGCGCTTCGAAAGGCGATCAACGCGGCCTCGTACCGGCCGGTTTCCATGTAGATCAGGCCCAACCCCGAGAGCGCGCCGAAATGACGCGGCTCGAGTTCCAGTGTGTGGCGAATAGCCGAAAGTGACTCTTCATTGCGATCGAGCAGGTACAGCACCGTGGCGCGCTTGTTCCAGCCCTCGGCGAAACCAGGTGCCATGTCCACTACCCGGTCGAACACGTCCAGCGCACGGCCGTGAATTCCCGCGGTCATGAGCGCGACGCCGGTGCTCAGCAACGCGGCAACGTCGCTGTCGTCGACATCGTGCCAGATATTCCAGATTTCGCGCGTGATGGAACTGCCCCGCTGCTTGTCGGTCGTGAGCTTGAGCTCGGCAAACAGCGGATCGAGCGCCGGATCGTTCTGATCGGCGAACAAGGTCGGCGTGGCAATACACATCGCGACGAGAATTCCGTAGAGTCTTCGCATCCGGCGCCTCCGGGCAGTCCGCTTGGTATTTTGATCACCTTCATGCGGTCAGGTTCCATAATCCAAGATACATGAGTGTTTTGAGCTTCGCCATCTCGGTTACCGGGCCGATCTTCATCGTGGTCGCGCTGGGTCATATCCTGCGACGGCGCGGGGCCGTGGACGCGCAATTCGTGCAAACCGCTTCGATGATCGTCTATCGCCTGGGTTTACCGGCGATTCTTTTCCTCGGCGTGTACGACGGGAGCGACGCCGGAGGCGCCCACATTGGCCTCAACGCGTTCATGGTAGGCGCGACGTTGATGCTCATTGTCCTTGCCTGGTCGTACGCGTGGCTGTTCCGCGTACCGGACACCGAGCGCAAGGAATTCGTCCAGGGCGCCTTCCGCGGCAACCTGGGCGTCGTGGGCCTGGCGTTTTGCGCCAATGCCTACGGGGACGCGGGATTGACCCAGGCGGCGGTACCCATGGGAATACTGACGATCGTCTACAACCTGATGGCGGTCGCGATTCTGGGTACGCCGCCGTCACAATCCGGCGGCGGACGCTGGCGTCGATCCCTGCGATCCATATGCACCAATCCGCTGATCCTGGCCCTGATTGCCGGGTTTGGATACCGTGCCACCGGTTTGCCACTGCCTGATCTCGTTGGCGGCGCCGTCAAGTACTTTGCCGCAATGACCCTGCCGTTGGCCCTTTTCTGCATCGGCGCCTCCCTCGATCTCTCGGCGCTGCGGGCCACGCGCTCGACCATGGTCGCGGCTTGCCTGTTCAAGCTGGTCGGCTCACCGGTCCTGTTCACGACGGCCGCGCTTGCGCTGGGTTGGCGCGGGCAGACCCTAGGCATCGTTTTCTTCCTGAGCGCCGCCCCGACGGCGGCAGCCAGCTTCATCATGGTCAAGGCGGTGCGCGGCAATGACGTACTGGCCGCGGCGATCGTCGTGTTCACCACCGTCATGTCCATGTTCAGCGTAACGGCCGGCTTGCTCATCCTGAAAAGCGTCGATCTCATTTGAACATCGATGCGGTACTGGATGTACACTATCGGGATGGTCTTTCGAACCGTCGCGAATTCTCCGCGACCTTCCCGAAACCGCGAGACCCGAATCGAGCACCCATGAACACCACCGATCCGAACCGCGCGCGCAGTTCAGACATCGCCGTAGACGCCTTCCGGCGTGACGGGTACCTGGTCATTCGCAACTTTGTCGATGTTTCCCTGTGCCGGCAGATGAGCGAGATCGTCGACGCCTCGCTCGACCCTCCGCTCGCGCCGTTGGAATTCGAAGCCGACGTGCACTATCCGGGCGCGCCGATGAGCAAGACTTCCCGCGGCGGTTTTACGCCGCGCCGCTTGCTCAGCGCTTTCACCCGTCACGAATTGTTCCGTCGCTGGGCCACGTCGGCTGACATGTCGCGGGTATTGGCGGCGCTCATGGGCACGGACGAAATCAGTCTCTCCCAGAATCACCATAACTGCATCATGACGAAGCACCCGGGATTCTCGAGCCTGACCAGCTGGCACCAGGATATCCGCTACTGGCGATTCGACCGGCCGGAACTGGTGAGTGCATGGCTGGCGCTCGACCACGAGGATCCGGACAACGGCGGACTGTCGCTGATTCCCGGTTCGCATCGAAGCGACCTCGGCCGCGGCCGCCTCGACGCGGCATTGTTCATGCGCACCGACTTGCCGGAGAACCGGGAGATGATCGACTCGGCGGTGGCGGCAGTCCTCGAGCCCGGCGATGTCCTGTTTTTCCACTGCAAGACCTATCACGCGGCGGGCCGCAACCAGACCGACCGGGTGAAGAAATCGGTGGTTTTCACTTATCGCGCGACGGACAACGGCCCCATTCCGGAAACGCGCTCGGCAACCTATCAGGATATAGCGCTCAATCGTTAAGTATCCCGGGCACTGTCGTCGTTCCGCAAACACGGTTCCACCCACCCCGACCCGAGATTCGATCGATGTACCAAGTCGCCTTCACGTCTCCGAGTCGGGACGCAACCCGAATCGGCGGCGAACTGCTCGCCGACGGCGCTCACGCCGTGGAGGCGATGCTCGCCGCCGCCGCCGCCATCGCGGTGAGCTACCCACACATGAACTCGATCGGCGGGGATGGTTTCTGGCTCGTCCTGCCGGCGGAAGGCGAGCCGCTCGGTATCCTCGCCGGCGGCGCATCAGGGGCCGCCGTCGGTCCGTGGTGCTGGGCCGAAAGCCGGCGCGAACGTGGGGCGGAGGCCATGTTGACGGTGCCCGGCGCCGTGGCGGGCTGGCAAGCCGCCCTCGACTACCTCGCCGACGCCTCCGCGCCGGTCCGCCCGCTCGCGGAGTTGCTGGGGCCGGCGATCGATCTTGCCCGTCGAAGCGGCACCGTGTCGAAGAGCCTGGCGCGCAATGTCGCCGACCACGCCGGGGCGCTCGGCAAACTTCCAGGCTTTGCGGGCCTGTTTCTGAAAGACGGTTTGCCCCGCGCCGGGGATTCATTCGTCAACGAGCCGCTGGCCGCCTTGCTCGAACGCCTCGCCGATGCCGGACTGGACGATTTCTACCGTGGCGATATTTCCCGGCTCCTGGCCGCCGGTTTGTCGGATCTCGGGGCGCCTCTCGACGGCGACGACCTCGCCGCCTGTCGGGCGCAGCGGGTGAAACCCTTGTCCTTGCGGCTCGGGCCAGGCCGGGTGTACAACCTGCCGGCGCCCACCCAGGGCGCGGCGTCAATGCTGATACTCGGCCTCTACGAGAACCTGCGGGCATCGGCGCGAGACGAGGCGGACCATGTTCACCTGCTCGTGGAGGCGACCAAGCGCGCATTCGACGTACGCGACCGGCAGATCGGCGATCCGCGCACGACGACCATCGACTACGCCGCGGCGCTGTCAACCGCCGGCATCGACTCCCTGTCCCGCGGCATCGATCCGCAGCGGGCCGCCCCGTGGCCTCGCGGCGAAGATCCTGCCGACACCGTGTGGCTTGGCGCGATGGACCGTTACGGCAACATGGTCAGCTATATTCAGAGTCTCTACTGGGAGTTCGGCAGCGGCGTGGTGCTACCCGGCACCGGCATGTTGTGGACCAACCGCGGACTGTGTTTCGACGCTGCGCCGGACGGGCCCAACGCGATCGCTCCCCGCCGGGTGCCGCGCCATACGCTCAATCCCGCCGCGGCGAACCTCGAAGACGGTCGTCGGCTGGTTTACGGCACGATGGGCGGGGACGGGCAACCACAGACGCAAGGCGCGATCTGGTGGCGCTACGTGATCGAAGGGAAGTCTCCGCAAGACGCGATCGCCGCGCCGCGATGGCTGCTCGGCAGGACCTGGGGTGACGAGAGCTCAAGCCTCAAGATCGAACGCTCCCTGGCCGAACGTGTCGGCGCCGAGCTCGCACGGAGAGGACACGCGGTGGAGGAAGTCGACGACAACAACGAACTACTGGGACACGCCGGAATCGTCGTTCGGCACGATGACGGACGATCCGACGCGGCCCGCGACCCGCGCAGCGTCCCCGACCGTGACGCACCTCCGGTGACCCTGGAGGTGCTCGCGGCTGACGAGGTCGAGGTCCTGCCCGTCGAGAGTCCGAGGGAGATGTACGAAGCGGTGCACCGGCGCATCGCCGACACCGACGTGTTCATCGCTGCGGCGGCCGTGGCCGACTACCATGCGGCGGACCCCAG
>JAUIEZ010000012.1 GCA_030429665.1 Gammaproteobacteria bacterium
CTTCGGCGCGCTCGACGCTCTGACGGGTCCGCTGCTGCTGCTCGCCTCCGACGCCGGCGCCTACATGACCGGCGCGGTGCTGACGGTGGACGGCGGGCACGTGATCAGCTCCCTTTAACGACAACCGCCGGCAACGATATCCATGGATCTCTCCCTGTCTCCCGAGCTCGAATCGCTGCGGCGCCGGGTGCGCGCGCTGGTGGCCGAGCATATCCTGCCGCTGGAAGCGGACCGCGCCAACTACGACGCTCACGAGAACATCGCGCCCGCGCCCCTCGAGGCCGCGCGCGAAACGGTGCGCGAGGCGGGGCTGTTTTCGCCCCAGCTTCCGCGCGAATTCGGCGGGTTGGGCTTGAGCACGGTGGGCATGGCGGCGTTGTACGAGGAAATGGGTTACTCGATCTTCGGACCGGTGTGCTTCAACTGCGCCGCGCCGGACGACGGCAACATGACCGTGCTCTCGCGCATCGCCGACGACGAACAGAAACGGCGCTGGCTCGCGCCAATTGCCGAAGGCCGCGTGCGTTCGGCCTTCGCCATGACCGAACCCATGCCCGGGGCCGGTTCCGACCCGTCGGCGATGCGCACCACGGCGCGGCGCGAGAACGGCCGCTGGGTGATCAATGGCCGCAAGTGGTTCATCACCGGAGCCGGCGAGGCCAGCCACTTCATACTCATCGCCCGCACCTCGGATGACGCCCGCAAGGGACTCACCGCGTTCCTGTTTCATCGCGACCAGCCCGGATGGGAGATCGAGCGGCGCATCCCCATCATGGGTCCGGAGGAACACGGCGGCCATTGCGAGCTCGTCTTCGACGGGCTCGTGATCGAGGACCACGACGTCTTGATGAACGTCGGCGACGGACTCAAGGTCACCCAGATACGACTCGGTACCGCGCGTCTCACGCACTGCATGCGCTGGCTGGGGCTGGCCAAGCGCTCGCTCGCCATCGCCGCGGCGTACGTGCGAGAGCGGGAAAGCTTCGGCACCGCGCTGGCCGATCACGAAGGCGTGCAGTGGTTGCTGGGCGAAGCGGCCATGCAGATAGAGATCGGCCGGTTGATGACGATGAAGGCGGCGGCGACGCTGGACACGGGCGACTTCGCGCGCCGCGAAGTGTCCATGGCGAAGGTGCAGGTCGCGGACACCCTGCACAAGGCCGTCGACACCGCCATCCAGCTTTGCGGCGCACGGGGTTACTCGAGGGACACGCCGCTGGAATGGATCTATCGTTACGCGCGCCAGGCGCGGCTGGTCGACGGGGCCTCGGAAGTACACAAGATGGTGCTGGCGAAGACATACCTCGCCGAGGGCGGCGATTTCTGGAGATGGACCGGTGACACCGGAGACGATTGAACGGCTGGCGCGATGGTTGGCGCGCGAGGCGGGCGCCGCGCGTGTCGAGGTGGTCGACGACGGCCGCCTGAGCGGCGGCGCCATCCAGGACAACCGCGCGCTCATGGTGCGGTTCGATGGCGGGGCGCATGCCGGCGAGCATTCGCTGGTGCTGCGCATGTCGAATCCCGGCACTGTCGAGGCGAGCCACGACCGCGCGCGGGAGTTCGCGTTGCTGAAAGCCGCCTTCGCCGCCGGCGTGTCGGTACCCGAGCCGCTCTACCTGTGCGACGACGACACGGTGCTTGAGCGCCCCTTCTTCGTCATGCGTCGCGTGCCCGGCGTCGGCCTCGGCCCGCGCGTCGTCAAGGATGGCGCGCTCGGCGGCGATCGCGACGCGCTTGCCGCTCGGCTCGGCCGCGAACTGGCGGGCATACACTCGATCCGTCCCGGCGCGTCCGGCCTGGATTTTCTCGGCGATGCGCCGGCGGATCCCGCCAGGGCGCTCATCGCGTTGTATCGCGGTTGGCTCGACGCGCTCGACGCCAGGCGGCCGGTGCTCGAATGGGCATTGCGCTGGCTCGATCTCAATGCGCCGCCGCCCGGTGACGTCGTGCTCAGCCATCGCGATTTCAGAACCGGCAACTACCTGGTCGACGAGCGCGGATTGACCGCCGTTCTCGACTGGGAATTCGCCGGCTGGGGCGATCCGATGGAAGACCTCGGCTGGTTCTGCTCGCGGTTCTGGCGTTTCGGCGCCGACCATCTCGAGGCCGGCGGCATTGCCGCGCGCGAGCCGTTCTACCGGGCGTACGAAGACGTCAGCGGCCGCCGTGTCGATCACGACGCGGTGCGCTACTACGAGGTGATGGCAAACCTGCGCTGGGCGGTCATTGCCCTGCAGCAGTGCCACCGCTTCGTGTCCGGCGCCGAGTCCGGCCTCGAACTTGCGCTCATCGGCCGTCGCGTGCCGGAGATGGAGATCGAGATCATCGACCTGACGCAGGCCGCCGCATGAGCGTTTCCCCCGACGCGATCGAACTCCTGGACGCGGCGCGGCGCGCGCTCGCCGACGAGGTCGCGCCGCGGTTGTCCGGCGACGCGCGCTACCAGGTGCTGCTGGCGGTCAACGCCGTGGCCACGGCGGCGCGCGAGTTGTCCGTGTCCGGCGAGGTCGCCGCGGCGCAGGCGAACCGGGTCGCGGACTTGCTGCGACTCGATCCCTCGGACGAACGACGGGCCAACGCGGAGGCGCTCGAGCGCCTGCTCGCCGAGTCGATACGCGTGGGCGAGTTCGACGACTCGCCGCGCCGAGACGAGATGCTGGCCGAGTTGCGCGCCATGACCCGGCGCACGCTCGAGCTGACCAACCCGAAGGTGGCGGCGCGCCGCTTCGGTACCTGACGACCACCACCGCGCATCCATTCGTTCACCATCGAATCGCCATGCGCCGGTGGTGTAATGTATGGGCGGCGCGCGCTTCGTCACCCGCCGCGCGATCGTCGACCCCGTCCCGAGTGCCGTCAGAACAATGCACAACAACCCGTGGCGCCTCGCCTGCAGTGTCCTGGCCATGGTCGTCGCCGGCAACGCCATTGCCGACGACGCCGCGGTCGAACGCTTCTCGCCCCTGGGCAGACACAGCGATGTCCACCAGGTCGAGGCGCGCTTCGACCGGCCCATGGTCGCCTTCGGCGCTCCCGACCTGCCGGCGCCTTTCTCCATCGACTGCCCGGTGCCGGGACGGGGTCAGTGGGTGGACCCGCGCCACTGGATTTACGACTTCGACGATCCGGTACCGGCCGCGGTCACCTGCCGCTTCTCGACGGACGTGACATTCAGCGCCGTGGACGGCGCACCGCTGCGATCGGGTAGCTTCGAGTTCACCACCGGCGGCGCCCGCATCGTCCATTTGCAGCCGTGGGAGTCCCACGACGCCGTGGACGAATCGCAAGTGTTCCTGCTGGGACTCGACGCGCCCGTCAAGCCGGCATCGGTCGAATCGGGCGCGTGGTGCGAGATCGACGGCGTCGGCGAGCGGGTCGGTGTCGAACTGCTCGACCAGGCCGCGAAACGCGCTCTCCTCGACCAGTACCCGGATTTCATCCGCGGCTACCGCCACGCGCTGACCGGGTACGGCCGCCAACCCATCACCATGATGATGGCCGCAGCGCCGCTGTCGGGGGACGAGGACGAGCGCATGGACGCCGTCGTCGCGGCCGAACCGTCCCCGATCGTCGCCCTGCGCTGCAAGCGCCGCCTGACACCCGACGCCGACGTGACCCTGGTCTGGGGTCGCGCGATCGAAACCGCCTCCGGCATGCCCGGGGACCAGACGCGACGCATCGACTACCACGTGCGAGACGCCTTCCGCGCCAGGTTCGACTGCCGGCGCGTCAATGCCGACGCCGGCTGCAACCCGGTGTTGCCGATGACGGTCGGCTTCACCGCGCCGGTGGCGCGGGACGCTGCCGCGCGCATCACCCTGTCGACCAACAACGGCGATACCTTCTACCCCGACCTCGAAGGCGAGGACCGCGAATGGATCGACGCCGTCGGTTTCCCCGGTCCCTTCCTGCAGGATACCGAGTACACGCTGGACCTGCCCCGCGACCTGGTCGACGACGCCGGCCGGTCGCTGGCCAATGCCGCCCGCTTCCCGTTGTCCGTGTCCACCGATGCGGCGGCCCCGCTGGTGAAGTTCCCGGCGGCGTTCGGCCTGGTCGAGTTCGATGAACAGGCCGCGCTGCCGATCACGTTGCGCAACATCGAGTCCGTGGTGCCACTGGCGCCGGCGCCCGGCGAGACGACCGACGACGCGAACCCGCTCGACACGCCCTGGTTACGTCGCTGGTACGAACGATTCCGCGAGCGCATCTGGCCAAGAGCCGCAAAGATCAACGGACGGATGCTTCGCATCGGCGACGCCGTCGCCGCCGTGGCCGGCATCGAGCGGGTTCGGGAGTTTCAGCGCGAACGCGGACACTACGACGCGACGCTGTCGAAGTGGGTCGTCGACAGCCGGCCCGGCGAACGCTCCTTGTTCGGCGACGACGACGTCACCGAGGCGTTCACCCTCCCCAAGCCCGGTGGCCGGCGCGCCATGGAAGTCATCGGCATTCCCTTCGCGCGCCCCGGTTTCTACCTGGTGGAGATCGCGTCTCCCCGTCTCGGCGCCGCGCTGTATGGAGACGCGACACCATATCACGCGCAGACCGCGGTGCTGGTCACGGATCTCGCCGCCCACTTCAAGCATGGCCGCGAGTCGTCGCTGGTGTGGGTCACTCGCCTGCGAAGCGGCCGGCCCGCGGCCGGCGCGCGGGTCACGGTCCGCGACTGCGCCGGCGCGCTGCTGTTCGAAGGCACCAGCGACGCCGACGGGCTCGTTCGCATCGGCGCCCCGTTGCCCGAGCTGCCGGGCGGCTGCCACGATTACATCGTTGCGGCGACGCTCGGCGCGGACATGACGTTTACGCTGTCGGGCTGGAACGAAGGCATCGAGAACTGGCGCTTCAACCTGCCCGGCGCGCCCTGGTCCACGCCCAACCTTGCCGCGACCGTGTTCGACCGTCCGCTGTACCGTGCCGGCGAGACCGTGCACATGAAGCACGTGCTGCGCCGCCATGCCGGCGACGGCTTCGCGATTCCCGCGCGCGGGCGCCTGCCGCGCAACGTGACCGTGACCCACGAGGGAAGCGGCGATACCTTCGAGGTCGCCGCGGTCTTCGACGATTCGGGCATCGCCGAGAATGCGTGGTCGATACCGGCCGAAGCGCGCGCGGGTCGCTACCGGGTCGAAGTGAGCGTCGACGAACCCGGGCGCGGCAAGATCCGTCTCGAGGCAGGCCGTTTTCGCGTCGAGGCATTCAAGGTGCCGGTCATGGAAGCGAACGTCGTGCCGGTTCCTGAGCGCCCGGTTCGGCCTGCCGACGTCGCCGTGGACGTGCAGGTCAACTACCACAACGGCGGCGGCGCGGGCGGCCTGGACGTCACCGTGCGCAGTGCCGGCCGCGAGCGAAGCGTGCGGTTCGACGACTACGACGACTACCGCTTTGGCAACGGCGCGGTTGCCGAGGGCATCGAGCACGACGACGACGTCGGCGCCGGTCAGTCGGTGCCGGCCGAGCACGCCGTGCGCCTCGACGCGAACGGCGGCGCGAGAGTGCGGCTCGAGGCACCCGTGGTGGACGACGTGCCGGTGGACTGGCTGGTGGAGGTCGAGTACCCCGACGCCAATGGCGAGATCCTCACCCGGGCCGCGCGCGCCACGCTCTGGCCGTCGGCAGTGGTGGTGGGGATTCGTCCCGACGGCTGGGCGGCGAGCCGTGAGCGACTCGCCTTCGACACCGTGGTGCTCGACCTGCAAGGCAATGCGCTGCCGCGTCGCGTCGTGCGCGTGGACGCCTACCGGCGCGCCGTGTACAGCCATCGCAAGCGGCTGGTGGGCGGATTCTATGCCTACGAGTCGCGCCGCGAGACCGTTCGCCTGGGTCGCTTGTGCGAAGGTGAAACCGACGCCCTCGGCCGGTTCGCCTGCGAGGTGCCCGCGCCGGACGACGGCAACATCGTGCTGCATGCGGTCGCCGTCGACGATGACGGCAACGAATCCCATGCTCACCGCGACGTGTGGGTGGCGGGCGGTGACGAGTGGTGGTTCGATGTCGGCAACGAGGACCGCATGGACCTGCTCGCCGAGCGCCGTCGCGTGGAACCGGGCGATACCGCGCGGCTGCAGGCGCGCATGCCGTTTCGCCGTGCGACGGCATTGGTGACGGTGGAACGCGAAGGCATTCTCGACGCCTTTGTCACCACCATCGAGGGTACCGCGCCGGTGATCGAGGTGCCGGTCGAGGGGCGTTACGCGCCCAACGTTTTCGTGTCGGTGCTGGCGGTGCGCGGGCGCACCGACGCATCCCGCCCGACGGCGCTGGTCGATCTCGACAAACCGGCTTTTCGACTGGGCGTCGCCGAGTTGACGGTGGGGCATGGCGCCCACCGTCTCGACGTGGACGTGCGTGCCGACCGCGACGCCTACGCGGCGCGCGGCGTGGCCCGCGTCGACATTCGCGTCGCGACGCCGGGGGGCGCGCCGCTGCCGGGCGACGCCGAGGTGGCGGTGGCCGCGGTGGACGAGGGCCTGCTGGCGCTGGCGCCCAACGAAAGCTGGAATCTGCTCGAGACGATGATGGGCCGGCGCGGCATGGAGGTGCGGACCGCGACGGCGCAGATGCAGGTGGTCGGCAAGCGTCACTTCGGCAAGAAGGCGCTCGCCGCCGGCGGCGGCGGGGGACGGGACGCCACGCGCGAGCTGTTCGACACCTTGCTTTACTGGCAGGGCCGCGTGCCGCTGGACGCAGCGGGCCGCGCCCGTGTCGAGGTGCCGCTCAACGATTCGCTGACGGCGTTTCGCATCGTCGCGGTGGCAACCGCCGGCGCCGGTCTGTTCGGTGCCGGCGAAACCACCATCCGCAGCATTCGGAACGTCATGCTGCTGCCTGGAATCCCCGGCGTCGTGCGCCGCGGGGACGCGTTCGATGCCCTGCTCACCGTGCGCAACGCGGCGGTGGACGGCGCATCCCGCGACATCCTGGTGCGCGCCAGCATTGGCGGGAAGGCATTGCCCGAGCATGCCCTGTCGCTGGATGCGGGCACCGCCGTCGAGCTCGCCTGGCCGGTGAACGTGACGCGCGGCATGGAGCGCCTGGAATTCGCCGCCGAGGCACTGGTCGACGGCGTTTCCGTCGATCGCATTGCCCTGGCGCGCGACGTGCTCGACCCGGTGCCGGTGCGCGTGCAACAAGGCACGCTGCTGCGCCTCGACGCGTCCGCCCGTTTGCCGGTCGCGCCGCCGGCGGGTGCGTTGCCCGGTCGCGGCGGCGTCCGCGTGAGCCTGTCATCGTCGCTGGTCGATGCGTTGCCCGGCGTCGTTTCGTACATGCGCGATTATCCCCATGCCTGCCTCGAGCAGCGCGTGTCGCGCGCGGTAGCGATCGGCGGGCCGTCGCTCGAGGCCGCGGTCGGCAACCAGCTTGCCGCGTTCCTCGACGACGACGGCCTGGCGCGCTATTGGCCGTCGATGGACCGAGGCGACGACGTGTTGACCAGCTACGTGCTGGCGGTGACCGACGCCGCCGGCTGGCGCCTGCCCGAGGCGCCCCGCGAGCGCATGCTCGACGCGCTGGCGGGGTTCCTGGACGGACGGCTGACCCGCCGCCTGCCGATGCACGCCGCGGACCTCGCGGTGCGCCGCCTCGCCGCCATGGATGCGCTGTCCCGCTACCGCGCGCTCGACCCGCAATGGCTGACCGCCATGATGATTGCCCCGGAATCCTGGCCAACGTCGGCGCTGATCGACTGGATCAACATTCTCTCTCGCGGCGACGCCCTGGCCGACCGCGACGCGCTGCTGCGGCGCGCCCGGTCACTGTTGCGCGCGCGACTCGATTTTCGCGGCACCACGATGGGTTTCTCCACCGAGGCGCGCGACAACCTGTGGTGGCTGATGGTGTCGGGCGACGTCAACGCCGCGCGCGCGGTACTGGCGGTGATCGACGACGAAGACTTCGCCGCCGACCTTCCGCGCATGATGCGCGGCCTGCTGGCGCGCCGGCAGCACGGCCGCTGGTCCACCACCATCGCCAATGCCTGGGGCGCCGTCGCGGCTGGCTCGGTGAGATCCCGACTGCAAGCGGACGACGTCGGCGGCGTGACGCGGGCATCGCTCGGCGCGGCCCGCGAGTGGTCCTGGGGCGAAGACCCGGCCGGCGGCGAGATCACGCTTCCCTGGCCCGACGGCGCCGCTGCGCTGCGCCTGGACCACGACGGGACCGGATCGCCGTGGGCGACGGTGGAAAGCCTGGCGGCGGTGCCGCCGGCCGCGGCGGTGTCGCGCGGATACACCGTGACGCGACGCGTCGAGGTGGTGACGCAGAAGACCCCCGGCGCCTGGCGGCGCGGCGACGTCGCGAAGGTAATCCTGGACATCGACGCCGCCGCCGACCGCACCTGGGTCGTGGTGGACGATCCGGTGCCCGCCGGTGCCGTCATACTCGGCACCGGTTTCGGTACCGACTCGGCGATGCTGTCGTCGGCGCACGACGGCGAGATCTCGCCCGCCTTCGTCGAACGCGCCACGGACGCCTTTCGTGCCTACTTCGAGTACATGCCGCGGGGCCGCTGGCGGGTGAGTTACAACGTGCGTTACAACGCCAGCGGCGAATTCGCGCTGCCGCCCACGCGCGTCGAGGCCATGTACGCGCCGGAGACCCACGGCGAGCGGCCCAACGACCCGGTGGCGGTGAGAAGATGACGTCCGTCAAGCGCGGGTTGCTTCGTATCCCCCGCGGCGCGCGGCTGCTGGTGTTGATCCTCGCGGCGCTGGCCGCGGCGGTCACCGGCGCCTGGCGGCACACCGACTACCATGCGGACTACGATTTCGAAGCCATCCGCGCGGCCCACGCCAGTTCCGACGCAAAACTGCTCGACCGCCACGGCCGCGTCATTCACGAGTTGCGCGTCGATCCTTACGGGCGTCGCCTGGAATGGACGCCGTTGTCGGCGATCTCGCCGGCGTTGGTCGACGCGCTCGTCGCCGCCGAGGACCGCCGCTTCCACGCCCACGGCGGCGTCGACTGGCTGGCCGCCGGCGCCGCCGCGCTGGCCGTGTTCACCGGGGGCGAGCGTGGCGGCGCGAGCACCATCAGCATGCAGCTCGCCGCGCTGCTAGATTCTCGCATCAGGGCGAGCGGGAAACGCGATCTCGACCACAAGTGGCTGCAGATGCGTGCGGCGCTGGCGATGGAGCGCGTGCTCGACAAGGGCCAGGTGCTGGAGGCATATCTCAACCTGGTGACGTTTCGCGGCGAGCTGCAAGGCATCGCAGCCGCGTCGCTGGGCCTGTTCGACAAGGCGCCCGCCGCGCTCACGGCGCCGGAGGCGGCCATTCTGGCGGCCCTGGTCCGGGGCCCGAACGCCGCGGTTTCGGTGGTGAGCCGCCGCGCCTGCGGCGTGACCCGGCGACTGGTAGACGACGCCGACTGCGAGTCGCTCGACGCGCGCGTACGCGACGCATTTTCCCGGGGCGCCAAGCTGCGCCAGCGTGTCGCCGATGCGCCCCACGTCGCTCGCCGCTTGCTTGCCAGGGGGACGACGTGGGTGCGCAGCACGCTCGACGCGCGCCTGCAGTCGCTCGCCACGCGCACGCTGCGCGACGTGTTGTCCTCGCTGCGCCATCGCAACGCGCGCGACGGCGCGGTGCTGGTGGTCGACAACCTCACTGGCGAGGTGCTGGCCTACGTCGGCAACGGCGGCGACAACCCGGATGCCTATTACGTCGACGGCGTGCGCGCGCCGCGCCAGGCGGGTTCCACCCTCAAGCCGTTTCTCTACGGCCTGGCCATCGAGCAACGCCGTCTCACCGCCGCGTCGTTTCTCGACGATTCGCCGGTGAGCCTGCAAACGCCCACCGGCGCCTACGTGCCGCAAAACTACGACAACAGGTTTCGCGGCCGGGTGAGCGTGCGCACCGCGCTGGCGGGGTCGGTCAACGTGCCCGCGGTGCGCGCGCTGATGCTCACCGGCGTCGACGCCTTCGCCGATCGCCTGCGCGCCGTCGGCTTCGAACACGTGACGCAGCCCGGCGACTACTACGGCTATTCGCTCGCGCTGGGCTCGGCCGAGGTCACCCTGTGGCAGTTGGTCGCGGCCTATCGCGCCCTGGCGGCGGGCGGCGAGATCCTGCCGCTGACCCTGGCGCCGCGCGCGCGGCCGGTGCCTCCGCGATCGGTCATGGAGCCGGGCGCGGCCTTTATCGTCGCGGACATCCTCGCCGACCGCGGCGCCCGTGCCGGCACGTTCGGGCTCGACAACGTGCTCTCGCTCGGCATCCCGGCGTCGGTGAAGACGGGCACCAGCAAGGACATGCGCGACAACTGGTGCGTCGGGTTTACCGGGCGCTACACCGTCGGCGTGTGGGTCGGCAACTTCGACGGTGAACCGATGCACGACGTTTCCGGCGTCAGCGGCGCGGCGCCGGCGTGGGCGCGAATCATGGCCGCGCTGCACGACGGCCGCCCGCCGCATCGGCGGGCGCCGCCGTCGAACGTGGAGCGTGCGCGTGTCGATCTTGCCGGGGTGGAGCCGCCCCGGCTGGAGTGGTTTCTGGAGGGCACCACCACGCACAGCGTGGTGCCGCTGGCGGCGCGCGCCGCCGCGCCGCGCATACGCTATCCCGGCCAAGGCATGATCATGGCTATCGACGCCGACATACCGCCCGCGCACCAGCGCGTATTCTTCGAAACCACAACGGGCGGCGACTTCGCCTGGCGGCTCAACGGCGATCCGGTGGACGCGCGTGCCGGTTGGGCGCCGGTACCGGGCACGCACGAGCTTGAGCTGGTTGACGCAGGCGGCGCGGTCGTCGACCATGTACGGTTCATCGTCCGCGGCGGCTAGCCCGCCACGCCATCGAACGGAAACCAACGCATGAAATACAACGAACTGGGCCGCACCGGTGTGCGGGTCAGTGCCCTTTGTCTCGGCACCATGACCTGGGGTACGCAGAACACCGAGGCCGAGGGCCACGCGCAGATCGACGCGGCGCTGGACGCGGGGATCAACTTCATCGACACCGCCGAGATGTATCCCACCACGCCCCAGTCGCGCGATACCATGGGGCGTACCGAGGAGATCGTCGGCACGTGGATCGCCTCCCGCGGCCGTCGCGACGACGTGATCCTCGCCACCAAGGTCACGGGCGAAGGGCACAGCTATATCCGCGACGGCGCGCCGATTACCCCCGACGCGATTCGCAGCGCCCTGGAAGGATCCCTGCGCCGCCTGAAAACCGACTACGTCGACCTCTACCAGATTCACTGGCCCAACCGCGGCTCCTACCATTTTCGCAAGAACTGGAACTTCGATCCCTCGGGACAGGATCGCGAACACGTCGTCGAGGATATCCATGCGACGCTCGATGCGCTCGGCGAGCTGGTGAAGGCCGGGAAGATCCGTTTCGTCGGCCTGTCCAACGAAAGCTGCTGGGGCACCTGCCAGTTCCTCTCCGTCGCCGAGCGTTACGCCCTGCCGCGGGTGGTGTCGATCCAGAACGAGTACAACCTCTTGTGCCGTCATTTCGACCTCGACCTTGCCGAACTGAGCCACCACGAGGATGTCGGCCTGCTCGCCTTCTCGCCGCTTGCCGGCGGCGTGCTCACCGGCAAGTACCGGGACGGCCGTATACCGCCCGGTTCGCGCCGCAGCCTGAACGAGACCGTGGGCGGCCGCTACAACGAGTACTCCATCGCGGCCGTCGACGCCTACGACGACGTTGCCCGCCGGCACGGCATCGACCCGGTGCGCATGGCGCTGGCCTTCTGCCTGTCGCGCCCCTTCATGACCTCGGCCATCTTCGGCGCGACCAGCATGGAACATCTGCACAACAGCCTGGCCGCGGCGGACCTCGAACTCGAACGCGAAGTCCTCGACGATATTGCGGCGGTGAGGCGCCGCTATCCGATGCCGATCTGATTCGTCTCCGTGTCCAGCGCCGTCCGGCGGCCGGGTTGCGTGCCTTCGGGCACTCGAAGCCGATCCGGTTTCGGACGGTGACTGCTATCATTCCCATCGAATTCACTGCCGACCGACCATGACCGACCATCTCGTTCTCACCCGGCCCGACGACTGGCACCTGCACTTGCGCGACGGCCCGGTGCTCTCCACCGTGGTGCCGCACTCGGCGCGCCAATTCGCCCGCGCCATCGTCATGCCCAACCTGGTGCCGCCGGTGACCACCACCGCCGCGGCCCTGGCATACCGGGAGCGCATCCTCGACGCGGTGCCTGGCGGGCTTTCCTTCGACCCGCTGATGACGCTCTACCTGACCGACAACATGGCGGTGGAGCAGATCGCCCGGGCCAGCGACAGCGGTCACGTTCTCGCCTGCAAGTTGTACCCGGCCGGGGCGACCACGAATTCCGATCGCGGCGTCACCGACATCCGCAACATTCACGGCGTGCTCGAGGCCATGGAGCGCCACGACATGGTGCTTTGCGTGCACGGCGAGGTGACCGATCCTCGGGTGGACGTATTCGACCGCGAGGCGGTGTTCATCGAGCGCGTGCTTCAGCCGCTGGTTCGCGACTTTCCGGCGCTCCGCGTCGTGTTCGAGCACATCACGACCGCCGACGCCGTGCATTTCGTGCGTGACGCGCCGAACACCGTTGCCGCGACCATCACGCCCCAGCACCTCATGTACAACCGCAACGCGCTGTTCCAGGGCGGCCTGCGGCCCCACCACTATTGCCTGCCGGTGCTCAAGCGCGAGCGTCACCGCGCCGCGCTGCTGGAGGCCGCCACCGGCGGCAGCGGCCGCTACTTCCTCGGCACGGACAGCGCTCCCCACGCCCGTAACGCCAAGGAGGCCGAGTGCGGCTGCGCCGGCTGCTACAGCGGCTACCATGCGCTGGAACTGTATGTCGCGGCGTTCGAGGCCGCCGGCGCCCTGCACGCGCTGGAAGGGTTCGCCAGCCACTTCGGCGCCGACTTCTACGGCCTGTCGCGCAATACCGACACCGTCGAGCTCGAGCGGGCGTCGCACGTGGTTCCGGCCGCCTTTCCGTTCGACGGTGACGAACTGGTGCCGCTCGCGGCCGGCGACACGCTAACCTGGCGCCTGGTCACCTAGCGACACCGAAGCCGCCGGTTTTCACGCGCGTGGTGACATAATCGCGCCGCGCGGCAGCACTGCGCGACGTCAACGCCACCTTCGTCATCCTTCCATGCCCTACGAACTCGCCGCCCTGGGTTCCGCGCTGTGCTGGTCACTGACCGGAATCATCTCGACGCCTGCCTCGCGCTATCTCGGCGGCATCGCCTACACCCGCATCCGCATGCTGGTCGTTACCGTGCTCATGATGGCGTGGGTGATCCCCAGCGGCGCGCTGGCCAGTATCGACGCGAGCTACTGGCCTGCCATCATCCTGTCCGGACTGGTCGGGATTTTTGTCGGCGACACGGCGTTGTTCACCGCCATGGCGCGACTCGGTCCGCGCCGTACCGGCGTCCTGTTCGCCACCAACGCGCCGATGACGGTGGTCATTGGCTGGCTATGGTTCGGCGAGTCGCTGGGTCCCTACCAGGTGCTCGGTTGCGCCGCGGTCGCCGCGGGCGTGTCCATCGCGATCTTCTTCGCCCGGGGCGCGGGGACTACCCACACCCTGGAGGCGGTGCAGGGCGCCGTGTGGCAGGGCGTGCTGATCGGCCTGCTGGCGGCGTTTTGCCAGGCGGTCGGGGCGCTGATGGCGAAGCCGGCCCTCATGGCCGGCGCCGACCCGGTCGCGGTGACCGCGGTGCGCGTGGGCGTTTCGATGCTGGCGCTGCATGCCTCGTTGCTCCTGCCGCTGCCGGCGGTGCGCGCGCGCAACGCCCTGAACCGGGAAATGTTTCTGCGCGCGACGCTCGCGGGTTGCATCGGCATGGCGCTGGGCATGAGCCTGTTGCTCTACGCGTTCGCCCACGGCAATGCCGGCATCTCGGCCATCCTGTCGACCACCTCGCCGGTCATGGTCCTGCCCTTGTTGTGGGTGGTTACGCGCCAGCGTCCCAGCCCGGGCGCATGGACAGGCGCGGTGATCTGCGTGGCGGGCACGGCGGTGATCCTGGCCCGGGGCGTGTGATGGCGGCGCGCCTGGCGTAGACTCCCCCGTGTCGCGGCGGCGAGAACGAGACGAGGTGAACGCGATGGGCGAAAAGAGACCTGGCTTCCTGGTGCATGCCTATGACCTGGAGGACGCCGAGAGCACACGCGCTTTCTATGACGACTGGGCGCGCTCGTACGACGAGGAGATCCGGGACAACGGTTACGCGACGCCGCGCCGCTGCGCCGAGGCGCTGGCGAGCGTGGCACGCGACAAGACACTGCCGTTGCTGGACCTGGGTTGCGGCACCGGCCTGTCCGGCGAGGCGTTTCGCGAAGCGGGTTTCACCATTATCGACGGCACCGATTTCTCCAACGAGATGCTTGCCCGGGCCGCCGCCCGCAAGGACGTCTACCGCCATCTTGCCGTCGGCGACCTGAACAACCCGCTACCCGGGGAACCCGGAGACCACGTTTACATCGCGGCAGTCGGCGTGTTCAGTCCCTCGCATGCGCCGCCGTCCCTGATGAAAGACGTCGTCGGCAAGCTGCCCCGTGACGGATGCTTCGTATTTTCCCTGAACGACCATGCGCTGGACGACCCGGGATACGAGAGGGAAGTCGAAAGGCTCGAGGCGGGCGGTGACGTCGAGGTGGTGTTTCGCGAATACGGCGATCACCTGCCGGGAAAGGGCATCAAGGCCCTCGTCTGCGTGTTGCGACGAACCGGCGGCGAGTGATGCAAGCGTTCATCGCGGTAGGCCGCTTGGGCGGTTCGGGACACGCGTGTAAGATCGATGCCCGAGGACCACGGGCGAGGCTCGACAAGGGTGTGTCGGCTCGCCCCACGCGTAGAGAATCGATGGGCGCTGGGTTAAGCTAGCCGACGCGCAACCCCGTTGCGATGTCGGCGCGAGTGTTGCAACGCAAAACTATACAACAACGAGGAGATACCATGGTGAAGCAAAAATCGCTGCGTACGCTGGTCGCCGCGGCAACCGCCGCGCTACTGTTGCCGGCGTCGGCCAACGCCGAAACCGTCAAGATCGGCGTCGTCATGACCTTTTCCGGGGGCGCGGCCAACTTCGGTAAGCAGATCGGCCAGGGTATGGAGCTGTTCATGCAGGAGCACCCCGAGGCGTTCGGGGGCCACACCGTGGAGCTGATCAAGCGCGACGCGAAGCACCCCGGCGGCGACGTCGCCAAGGCGGCCGTGCGCGAGCTGATCACGCGAGAAAAGGTCGACATGCTCGCGGGCTTCGTATTCTCGCCCAACGCCATCGCCAGCGCGGAGCTGGTGACCCAGGGCAAGGTGCCGATGGTCGTCATGAATGCCGGTACCGCGTGGATCACCAAGCTGTCGCCCTACATCGCGCGGGTGTCGTTCACCATGTGGCAGTCCGGTCACCCCATGGGCACCTACGCGAAGGAGACGCTCGGTTGCGAGACCGCGGCGGTCGGCTATACCGACTACCCGCCGGGCAAGGATTCGCTCAACGCGTTCCAGACCGGATTCGAGGCCGCCGGCGGCAAGGTGGTCGACGCCATTCCCATGGGCGGCCCGCGCGAGGTGCCGGATTTCACGCCGTTCTTCCAGCGCGTCAAGGACGCGGCGCCCGACTGCCTGTACGTGTTCGTGCCCTCGGGCAATCACGCCGGCGCGGTGACTAAGACTTTCGCCGACCTCGGCATGCGCGACGCCGGCATTCAGCTCATCGGTCCCGGCGATATCACCCAGGATACGGAACTGCAGGGCATGGGTGACGATGCCGTCGGGCTGGTCACCATGCATCATTATTCCGCGGACTACGACACGCCCCAGAACCAGGCGTTCGTTTCGGCATGGAAGGCGGCCTACGGCGCGGATTCCACGCCCGACTTCATGGCCGTCGCGGGCTGGGACGGCATGGCGGCGATCGCCCACGTGGTCAAGACCCTGGATGGTGAGATCGATGCCGACGCGGCCATGGAAGCGCTGGCGGGGTGGACCTTCGAAAGCCCGCGCGGGCCGATCATGATCGACCCGGAGACCCGCGACATCGTGCACGACGAGCACGTGCACGAAGTAGTCAAGGATGGCGACCGGCTGAAGATCAAGGTGATCGATTCCATCGCACAGGTCAAGGATCCCTGCAAGGCGCTGAAGATCGGAAAGTGCGGAGAATAACGACGCGCAAGGCGTGATTGGCGCGGCCCGGCCATCGCAAGAGCGCCGGGCCGCTCGTCGCATACGGGGCGCGCGCGTGAGGCGCGGGCCGGGTTGTAAGCGGGGCCACACCTAAGGCGGTGGAAACGATCCTCAACATGCTGGTAAGCATCGTCTTCGACGGTGTCGCCTACGCCATGATCCTGTTCATCATCTCCGTCGGCCTGTCGGTGACGATGGGCATGATGGGCTTTGTCAACCTCGCCCACGGCGTGTTCGCCATGGCCGGCGGTTATTTCACCGTCAGCGCCATGGTCGCCGTCGGCATGCCGTTCCTGCTCGCGCTGCCGGGCGCGGCGGTGCTGGTGGGCGTCGCCAGCCTGGTTCTGGAGCGGCTTCTCTACGCGCCGCTGTACAACGCGCGCGAGCTCGACCAGGTGCTGCTCAGCATCGGCATCGTGCTGATGGCGGCGGCGGCGTTTACCTTCGCTTACGGGCCGGGGCCCGTGTCCATCGACGTGCCGGACTATCTCTCGGGCCAGATCGACGCCGGCTTTCGCACGTTTCCCACGTACCGGGTGTTCCTGATCGCGGTCGGCGCGGTACTTGCCGTCGCGTTGTGGTACGGCGTCGAGCGCACCACCATCGGCGCGCGCATCCGCGCGGCGGTGGACAACCGGCGCATGGCCGAAAGCGTGGGCATCGACGTCGACAGCCTGTTTCGCTTCACCTTCGCGCTCGGCAGCGGCGTGGCGGCGCTGGGCGGCGGGCTGGCGGTGGAGGTGCTCGGCGTGAGTCCGGGCTTCGCCATCCAGTACCTGGTGCTGTTCCTGATCGTCGTGTCGGTGGGAGGGCTGGGCACCATCAAGGGCACGCTGGTGGCGGCGCTGGTGCTCGGCGTCATCGACAACGCGGGCAAGTACCTGTGGCCGGAGGGCGGCGCGTTCATCATCTACGCGGTGACCATCGCCATCCTTCTCTACCGGCCCCACGGCCTGTTCGGCAGGTCCCATGGCTGACGCGACTCGAGCGCGCGAGCGGGCGACCGCGCACGTCGTGACGGCGCATCGTTGGCGCTGGGTCGAGGCGGCGCCGTGGCTCGTCGCGACAGGCGCGTTCTTCCTGTTGCCCGACTACATGACGCTCGGCACGCAGATCGTCATCACCGTGATGTTCGCGTTGTCGCTGGACCTGATACTGGGCTTCGCGGGAATCATCACGCTGGGGCATGCGGCCTACTTCGGCGTCGGCGCCTACGCCTGCGGCATGCTCTCGGCTCACCTGGGCTGGACGGAGCCGGTGTCCGCGCTGTTCGCGGCGACGCTGGTGGCCGCGTTCGTGGGCTGGCTGTCGGGGCTGGTATTGATGCGCTATCACGGATTGACGTTGCTGATGCTGACGCTGTCGGTGGCGATCCTGTTGCAGCAGCTTGCCAATACGTACAGCGACTTCACCGGCGGCTTTGACGGGCTGACCGGCATCTACTTCGATCCGGTCTTCGGCGTTTTCGAGTACGACCTTTGGAGTCACACCCACTACTGGTACGCGTTGGCGTGGCTTGCTGTCGTGTTCGTCGTCGCGCGCCGCATCGTGTACTCGCCGTTCGGGCGATCGCTGGTGGGAATTCGCGAGAACGCGCTGCGCATGCATGCGGTGGGCGCGCCGGTTTTTCGCCGCCAGGTTGCCGTGTACACCGTGTCGGCGGGCATTGCGGGCCTGTCGGGCGCGCTGTTCGCCCAGGCCAATACCTTCGTTACTCTCGATGTGCTCGGCTTCACCCGTTCGGGCATCATCATGATAATCCTGATCCTGGGCGGTACGGGACGGCTCTACGGCGCCTTCGTCGGCGCCATCGTCTACATGGTGCTGGAAGACGAGTTGTCGAAGCTGACCCCCGAGTTCTGGGAGTTCGGCGTCGGGCTCGCGCTGGTGCTGGTGGTGCTGTTCGCCCGCAACGGCATTCTCGGTCTGCTCGACCGCGCCAGGTCCCTGCTCGCGGAGCGCGGCCGGTGAGCGACTTCGTGCTGGAGGCCGACGCGGTGACCAAGAGCTTCGGCGCGCTGTCGGTCGCTCGCGACATCAGCTTCAGGCTCGAGAAGGGCGCCCGGCACGGCTTGATCGGCCCCAACGGTGCGGGCAAGACCACGTTCATCAACTTGCTGACCGGCGTCCTCACGCCCGATCGCGGCGTGGTGCGCCTGGGCGGCGCCGACGTGACGCGCCTGACCCCCGAGCAGCGCTGTCGTCGCGGTCTCGCGCGCACGTTCCAGATCAACCAGTTGTTTCCCTCGCTGAGCGCGCTCGAGAACGTGCTGCTGGCGCTGACCGAGCGAGACGGTCGCGCCTGGCGTTTTCTCAGGCCGCTGGGGCAGCATGCCGATCTCATTGACGAGGCCATGTCGCTGCTCGCGGGCCTGGGCCTGGAGAGCATCGCCGCCCGCTCGGTCCAGGAACTCGCGTACGGACAGCAGCGTCTCGTCGAGATCGCCATCGCCCTGGCATCGCGGCCGCGCGTATTGCTCCTCGACGAGCCAGCGGCCGGCGTGCCCGGGGCGGAGAGCCGGTTGATACTCGACGCGATCGAGGCGCTCGACCCGGACATCGCGGTCCTGGTGATCGAGCACGACATGGATTTCATATTCCGTATCGCCCGGCGCATCAGCGTGCTGGTTGCCGGCGCCATCCTGGTGGAGGGCACGCCGGAGGAGATCGCGGCCGATCCCGCGGTGCGCGAGGTTTATCTCGGCGAGACGACCCATGCGCACTGACTCGCCCCCTGCCGATCGCGTGCTGTCACTGGACGGCGTGTACGCGGGCTACGGGCGCACCGTCGTGCTGGAGGACGTTTCTCTCGAGCTTGCGTCAGGCCGCTCGGCGAGCGTCATCGGCCGCAACGGCATGGGCAAGACGACGCTGCTGTCGACGATCATGGGTTTTACCCGGCTTCACGACGGACGCGTCGCCGTTTGCGGCACCGACGTGTCGAATGCCCGCACCTGGCGGCGCGTGCGCGCCGGGGTGGGACTGGTTCCCCAGGAGCGCGAGATATTTACCAGCCTCACCGTGCAGGAGAATCTCGCGGTGGCGCGGCGGACCGGCGAGTGGGACGTCGAGCGCATCTACGAACTGTTCCCGAGACTCTACGAACGGCGATCGAACCTCGGCAACCGGCTGTCCGGCGGCGAGCAGCAGATGCTTGCCATCGGTCGCGCGCTGGTGGGCAACCCGCGGGTGCTGTTGATGGACGAGCCGACCGAGGGCCTGGCGCCGGTGATCGTCGACGAACTGCAGGTGACCTTCGCCAGGCTCCGCGACGAGGCCGGCATGACCATCCTGCTGGTCGAACAGAATTCGCGCGTGGCGCTCGCATTTGCCGAGCGCTGCATCGTCATGAGCGGGGGACGCATTGCCTATGACGGCGACAGCGCCACGCTTCGCAAAGACCGTGACCGGCTCGATCGCCTGATCGGGGTCGACGCGGGATAGGCGCCGCGAGACGCGCAAATCAGTTTCGTTCCGTCTCGCCCCTCGCCACGCGCGCGCCTTGCCAGCGCGCGAACAGTTCGCGCGCCGGTTCGATCCCGAGCTGGTCGAGCACGCGGGCGACCAGTTGATTGACCAGGTCGTCCATCGTTACCGGCCGGTGATAGAAACCCGGCATGGCCGGCACCATGCGCGCGCCCATCTCGATGGCCTTCGCCATGTTGCGCACGTGTCCCAGGTGAAGCGGGGTCTCGCGCAGTACCAGCACCAACGGCCGCTGTTCCTTGAGCACCACGTCGGCCGCGCGAGTCAGTAAAGTGTCGCTCACGCAGTTGGCGATCGCCGACAGGGTGCGCACGGAGCAGGGCACGATGACCATGCCGGCCGTTCGGTAGGAACCCGAGGAGATGGTGGCCGCGATGTCGTTGACCGGGTGGGTGCAACCCGCCAGCGCCTTGACGTCGTCCACGCGCCAGTCGGTCTCCAGCGCGATGGTCTGGCGGGCCGCGTTGGACATCACCAGTTCGACGGTTACATCCTCGACCTCGCGCAGCACCTCGAGAAGGCGGATGCCGTAGATCGCGCCGCTGGCGCCGGACATGCCGACGATCAGTTTCTTCATGCTTTTATCACTCCGTCGACCGTTGGGTTCGGCGACCGGGCGGTAAGGATATCAGGACTGCCCGGCCGATGTCGGTGCCGACATCAAAGGATCGATTCGCGATACCCGAGGCCGTTAGAGTTATCGATGAAGAGCATGCGCTCGGGCACCAGCTCGAAGTAGCCGATGCGCGCCAGCGCGTCACGGATCTCGGGGTCGGCGTTGTCGAGCATGTCGGCGAAGCGGCGGAAATAGATCGCGCGCGCCGCGTCGGCGGCATCGCCCACCAGGACCCGCGCCCGTCCGGCGATCTGAACGCCGCGAATGCTCGTCCAGTCCGGCGCGTCGCCATTGACGGTGGCGGCGCAGCGCGCGTCGCGCGCCAGGTCGAGGGCATGCCGGGACCGCGAGGAGGACACGAACAGGAAACGCCTCTCGTCGCGGGCGAAGTAGACGGCCGCCGCCCAGGGTCCGGCGGATCCGGTTGTCGCGATCGTCATCACGTGCTGCTTGTCGAGCCAGTCCCACGGATTCATGACGAGGCCTCGGCGCTGGTCGGTGGAATGGGATTTCCCCCGCGATGTTGGCATATCGCGGCCGGATCGGGGAGAATCCCGCATCCTGACAGATTTTCGCGCCAACGGGCAACATTCAACGGAGCTTTCGATCCATGAGCGACAGCATCAAGTATCTACTGGACGAATCGGCCATTCCGAAACAGTGGTACAACATCCAGGCCGACCTGCCGACACCGCTTTCCCCGGTGTTGCACCCCGGCACCGGCCAGCCCATCGGTCCCGACGACCTCGCGCCGCTTTTTCCCATGGAACTCATAGCGCAGGAAGTGTCCCAGGAGCGCTACATCGACATTCCCGAGCCGGTTCGCGAGGTGTATCGCCAGTGGCGCTGCACGCCGCTGTATCGCGCGCGCCGCCTGGAGAAGGCGCTGGATACGCCGGCGCGCATCTACTACAAGTACGAGGGCGTCAGTCCCAGCGGCAGCCACAAGCCGAATACCGCGGTGCCCCAGGCGTTCTACAACAAGCAGGCCGGCGTGAAACGACTGACCACCGAGACCGGAGCCGGTCAGTGGGGATCTTCGCTTGCCTATGCCGGCCACGTGTTCGGCATCGAGGTGAAGGTGTTCATGGTCAAGGTGAGCTTTCAGCAAAAGCCCTACCGTAAAGCCATGATGCAGACCTACGGCGCCACCTGCGTCGCCAGTCCGAGCGAGGAGACGCAGGCCGGTCGGGCGATCCTCGAGAAAAACCCGGACAGCACGGGGAGCCTCGGAATCGCCATCAGCGAGGCGGTGGAGCAGGCGGTCATGGCCGACGACACCAAGTACGCCCTGGGCAGCGTGCTCAACCACGTGCTCATGCACCAGACCGTGCTCGGAGAGGAATCCATCCTGCAGATGGAGATGGCGGACGACTACCCGGACGTCATCGTCGGCTGCACCGGCGGCGGCAGCAACTTCGCCGGCATCGCCTTTCCCTATCTCGGCCGCAACCTGCGCGACGGTCAAAGCACGCGTATCGTGGCGGTGGAGCCCGCCGCCTGCCCGTCGCTGACCCGCGGCAGGTTCGCCTACGATTTCGGCGACACCGCGAAGATGACGCCGCTGGTCAAGATGCACACGCTCGGATCGCAGTTCGTGCCGTCGGGTTTCCACGCCGGTGGACTGCGCTACCATGGCATGGGACCGCTGGTCAGCCATGTCGTGGACCTGGGATACGTCGAGCCGCGCGCCTACAACCAGGTGACCTGCTTCGAGGCGGGCATCGAGTTCGCGCGGGCCGAGGGCATCATTCCCGCCCCCGAGGCGACCCACGCCGTGAAGGGCGCCATCGACGAAGCCATGCGCTGCAAGGCCGAGGGAAAGTCGGAGGCCATCCTGTTCAACCTGTGCGGCCACGGCCACTTCGACATGCAGGCCTACATCGATTTCTTCGACGGCAAGATCGCCGATCAAACCTACGACGAGTCCGAGCTGGCCATGGCGCTGGCGGGACTGCCGTCGGTCGCCGCCTGAGCCGGTCGAACGCGCGGGGTCGGGCCTTCAGCCGGTCCCGCGGGTGATGCGGTAGTCGGCCGGGTCGACGTCCTTGTACTTGGCGCGGTCGTACTCGTAGGTGTGCGGATACGGCCGGCAGCAGTCGAAGCCTATCTTCGAGCCCAGGTAATCGGGGAAGCCCGGGTTGAGCCCGTGGCCGAACACGTTGTCCACCACCATGACCCCGTTGGCCGGGTTCAGCCGCGTGGCCATTGCCCATTCCACGTCCATGGGGTTCCTGATGTCCACGTCGTCGTCCACCACGGTGACGATCTTCAGGGGCGGGAACGCGGCGAATGTCGCCATGATGGCCTGCTTTGCCCAGCCGGCGCGTTTCTGCGCCAGCTGCACGACACAGTGGTAGAAGCCGCAGCCGCCATGGCTGAAGTAGACGTCCTGCACGCCGGGAACCTGGCGCTGTAGTGTCGCCAGTACGTTGGCTTCGCCCAGCAGCCCGACCGAGTTCCATACCTCCACGCCCGACAGGATGGTCTGGAACACCGCACCGGGACGCACGTGGACGGCATGGACGTGGACCACCGGCCGCGGCGCCACCTTGGCATAGTAGCCCGTCACCTCGGCAAACGGTCCCTCGTCGCCGACCTCGCCCGGTATCATTTCGCACTCCAGCACGACCATGGCGTTGGCGACCATCTCGGTCGGCGTCTTCGTGCCGCGTACCAGTTCCAGCGGCGCGCCGTGAAACTCGCTGGCGATGCCGAGCTCGTCGGTATCCGGCGGTGCCGCCTCGGAAGGCGTCGCGGCGGCGAAATGCAGTCCCGGCCCAACGCCGCAGTTGATGGTGAAGTAGAGCGACTCGCCGCGTTTCGACGCCTTTTCCAGATACAGTTCGAGGTGACGGCCGGCATCGATGTTCACGTGCATGGTTTGCTTGTCGACCACCAGGAAGCGCTGGATCGAGGCGTTGCGCACGCCGGTTTCCGGGTCCGAGGCAATGACCACGCCGGCGTCGAAGTAGGGGCCGCCGTCCCCAAGCGCGTGGATGGGGATCGGCAGCGCGTGAAGGTCGACGTCGGCCGCGTCGCCGTCGAGAATCGGGCCATGGTCGATCACCACCGGCTCGACCGGCTTTTGCTGCCACGCCTTGATGCAGCCGGAGACGTATTGCGGCAACTGTTTCTCGGGTTGCTGCAGCAAGTCCGCCAGCAACTCCCGCGACCAGTAGAGACCGGTGAACACCGGCATGTCGTGGCCCTTGGGTTTCTCGAACAGGAGGGCCGAGGATTGCCCTTCGAACTTCGCCGCGACACCGGCCAGGTCGTGCTCGAGATCGATTTGCGAGTGAACCTTCGTGATCCGGCCCCGCTCGTCGAGGTACTCGATAATCGTCTTCAGGTCGCTGATGTGAGTCGCCACGGGCCGTCCTCCTCGTCGAGCCCGGACTCTCGGCCGGGCGCTTGTTCTCGTTGATCGCGCCGGCCGCGCGCGGCGCCGGCATGCCGCAGGCGATTGTATGTCGTAAGGCGTGGGCGATGAAGCCGCCGCGGGGCCGCGACGAACGACTCGACGCTGGCTCAGGGCGCCGTCTTTTCGCCCCAGATCTCGGCCAGGCGCCGGTCCCGGCCGCAGCCCCAGCGGTAGTACTTGTAGCGCAGCGGGCTCTTCTTGTAGAAGTCCTGGTGGTAGGACTCCTCTCCCTTGATGGGGTGGAAGGTCTCGAGCGCCAGGATCGGCGTCACCACCTTCTGTTCGGGGAACAGCGCGACGACTTCCTGCCGCGACGCTTCGGCGAGCGCCCGTTGTCGTTCGTCGGCGACGAAGATCGCGGCGAGGTAACTGTGGCCCTTGTCGCAAAACTGGCCCTGGTCGTCGAACGGGTCGTGGTTTACCCAGAAATGGTCGAGGATGCCCTCGTAGTCGACCACGTCCGGATCGTAAGTGATCTCCACTGCCTCGTAGTGACCGGCATGGTCGCCGTTGTAGGTTGGGTCCGGGTGGCTGCCGCCGGTGAAGCCGGAGATCACGTCGGTTACGCCTTCGAGCTTCTCGAAGTCCGCTTCCATGCACCAGAAGCAACCGCCGGCCAGTACTGCCTTGTCCGCCTGTATCGTGGGCGCGAAGGCGCCGGCGGCGAGAAAGAGAGCGGTCGTCAGTCGTCGCAACATGTTTGGATCCCCCCGGGAGTTCACGATTTGACCGCGCGGCGGCGCGCGAGTTCACGGGGGGCCGCGAGGTCAGATTTCGGTCATGCCGTGAGTGGCGAGAAGGTCGATGAGCATACGGCCGCTTTTCTCCCGGTGCGTTCGATGCACGCGGCGTGCTTCGTCCGCATCGCCCCGGGCGATCGCCTCGACCACGGCGCGGTGATCCTGGTTGGAATCGGTGGGCCTGGGACGCATGCGCAGCGTGATCATGCGGACGCGATGGGACTGGTCGATGAACGTGCCGACCAGGGCAATCAA
The DNA here is from genome assembly GCA_030429665.1 of Gammaproteobacteria bacterium. GTDB lineage: Bacteria > Pseudomonadota > Gammaproteobacteria > Arenicellales > CAJQKF01 > BQJD01. Next base: position 24,680 of record JAUIEZ010000012.1, read on the forward strand.
CCGCCGGTTGTCGCTGTATTCCACCAACAGGCGATGAAAACGCTCGTCGGCTTCCGCCCACGATTCGAGGTCGTCGTCCTTGAGCGCCGCATCCATGTCGGCCACGGCCCGACGCATGGCGTCGATCTCCGCCTTGGACAACGACCGCCGCGCCGCCAGCGCCGCCGCCTGGGATTCCAGCGATGTGAGCACTTCGTAGATCTCGCGCATGTCGTCGCGGGAAATCGGCTTGATGCGCATGCCGTGTCGAGGGCGGATCTCCACCAGGCCCTCGTTGGCGAGGCGGATCAGCGCCTCGCGCGTCGGCGTACGGCTCATGTCGAGCCGCTCGGCGATCTCCTGTTCCATGTACTGGCGGCCCACCGACAACCGATTTTCCAGGATCTGTGCCTTGAGATCCCGATAGGCCCGTTCCGACAGCGATTCGCGGGCGCTCTTTCGCGTGGACGGGGATTCTTGCGCGGATTCCATTGCGATGGCGCGGTCAGTCGGCTTTTTCGGCGGCGGGCGTCGTGGAGATTGCATCCAGTTCGATCTTAGCGCCTTGCCGGGCCGAACGGTAGATCGCGTCCTCGACGTACAGGTTGACCAGGTATTCGGCCGCGGTGTTCACCGACGGCGCGCCCGATAGCAGGTGTTCGACGACGTGCCGGTTGGTGAGGTACACGCAATCGCCGGCGTAGTCCACGTCGTTCCAATCGTAGTCGACGGTCGCGGCCCGGTTCTCGCCGAAGGGGCGGCGGCGGATGGTGCCGTAACCGTCGAGCGTCAGCGTGCCCGCCGATCCCTCGATACACAGTTCGCCCATGGTAAGGCGCCGGTTGTCCGCGGCGTGATCGGCAAGCCGGTTGCCGTCGAACATGCCGCGCCGTCCGCCCGCGAAATTGAACAGGACGATGCCCGCGTCCTCGCCGGCGATGACGGGATTGAGCCGATCGAGCTGGGCCCACACCGATTCGACGTCGCCGAACAGGTAGCGAAACACGTCGACGAGGTGGATCGCGGTTTCGTGGACGAGAAAGCGCGGCATTTGCTGGAAGTAGGGCTGGCGCGACAGGTAGGCGTCCGGTCCCTGGCCGTCGCCGGGCCGCAAGCGGAACGTCGCCTGGTAGACATCGCCGACGGCGCCGTCGTCGAGCAGCGACTTGAGCCTGGGGTACCAGGGCTGGAAGCGAAAATTCTCGTGGACGAACACCGTGCCGTTGCGCGACTCGATGTCGGCGACCAGCCGCCGCGCCTCGTCCAGCGTCGGCGTGAAGGGTTTTTGGCAGATCACCGCGATGCCGCGTTCGACGGCGGCGCGCACGAAGCCCGCGTGGGTGGGGGGCGGGGTGACGATGTCGACGAGGTCCGGTCGCACGTCGTCCAGCATGACTTCGAAGTCGGTGTGGACGCGATCGATGCCGATGCGTTGGGACACCGCCCTTGCCTTGTGCTCCGCGCGGTCGCAGATGGCGGCGAACTCGACCAGTCCCTCGGCGGCCATGCGTTGCCAGGCGTTGTGGTGAAACTGGCTGAAATACCCCGCGCCGACCGCCGCGACCTTGAGCGTTTTGCTCATGTCGCCGGGATCCTGGCGGGCGCGTCGCCCGCCGATTGCGACGCGATCTCGTCCATGGCGTCGCTTACCGCCCGCGCGATGGCCGCCGTGCCGGCGTCGCCGCCCAGTTCGACCGGCACCAGGTCGCCGCGCGCGAAGGCGGTGTCCACCGCGTCCTGTAACCAGCCGGCGGCCGTGGTGCAGGCGGAAACTTCGCGCGTGCGGCCGAGCCAATCGAGCATCATGGCGGCAGAAAGAATCGTCGCGGTGGGATTGGCCGCACCCTTGCCGACGATGTCCGGCGCGCTGCCGTGACAGGGTTGAAACACCGCGTGCCCGGACCCGATGTCGGCCGACGGCGCCATACCCATGCCGCCCATCAGCGCGGCGCCGAGGTCCGAGAGGATGTCTCCGAACATGTTCTCGGTGACCAGGACGTCGTATTGCCACGGCTGGCGCACGAGGTTGAGGGCCATGGCGTCGACGTAGCAATGATCGGCATGCACGTCCGGATAGCGGAGCGCGCGCTCGTCGAAGACGCGGCGAAAAAAGGCGAACGACGTAAACACGTTTGCCTTGTCCACGCAGGTCACGCGCCCGGGCCGGCCGGCCTGCCGGCGCCGGCAGGCCAGTTCGAACGCGGTGTCGAATAGCCGCTCCGAGGTTTCACGCGTGATCTCCAGCGTATCCCGCGCCACGCGGTCGTCGTGCACCGTCCCCTTGCCGTGCGAGGCGAACAGGCCCTCGGTGGATTCGCGGATCAACACGAGGTCGATGTCGGCGGCGCGCGGATCGCGCAGCGGCAGGGCCAGTCCCGGCACCAGCCGTACCGGACGCAACCCGGCGTACAGGCCCAGATCGAAGCGCAGATCGAGCTGGGGCGAGATCTCTGTACCGTCGGGGTAGCGAACGTCCGGCAGGCCCATGGCGCCCAGCAGGATGGCGTCCGCGGAGACGGCGGCGGCGCGCGAGTCGTCGGGGAAGGCGGTTCCGGTGTCCCGGTAGCAGGCCGCCCCGGCAGGCAGCGTCTCGAAATCGAAGGCAATTCCGCCGACGCGCTTCGCCGCGGCCTCGATAAGGGAAATCGCCGGCATGATGACCTCGGGGCCGATACCGTCTCCGGGCAGGACGGCGATCTTGAATCGGTGTGTGGACGACATGGTTGTTCTCGTGTCTAGGCGCGTTCGGGTCGCGGGGGGCCGTCGAAATGCCAGTGGGCCGGTTCGGCACCCGCGAACGGTGAAGAAAAGGCGTGCAGCGATTCGCCCAGCAGGCAGCCGAGGTAGGCTGTCCTGCGGTCCGGTCCGCCAAATGCCAGGCTGGATATGTTTCGCAGCCGCCGGCTGACGGCGCGGTCGAGGTGCTCGCGATCCATGCCGCCGGCGAGGTACGCCGCTTCGACCCATGCCACGTGCTCGCGGTCGCAGTCCTCGATCACGGTGGCCTGGGCGCCGTCGTCCGTGACGCGAATCACCCGATTGCTGACGATGCTCGTCACCCATGCCGCGCCCTGCGCATCGAACGCCAGGCCGTCGGGAAACGAGCCCGGTCCGAATTCGGTCAAGGTGCGTCGGTTTCGCAGTTCGCCCTCATCGTCGATGTCGAAGACGGTCAACCGGCGCGAGAACGTTTCGTTGACGAACAGTCGCCGGCCGTCGGGATGCACCTGGCATTCGTTGGTGTACCCCAGGCCGTCGGCCACGATACGAGCGCCGCGACGATCCACGAGGACGATGAATCCGTCGGCGTGATCGGCGCGGTAGCCTCGCGCGCGTGGCGCGAGCCGGGTGCTGACGGTCACCCAGACCCGCCCCCGGCCGTCGAGAAGCGCGAAATTGGTCGGCGGCAGGGCCGTGCCGTCGGCTTCCAGGACGAACGGGCTCACCGAACCGTCGCCGTGAAGCCGATAGACGCCGCCTTCGGTTTCACCGAGGTGGCAGGCGAGAAACGAACCATCCGGCATGAGCGCGATGCCGTTGGGGCGCAATGCGAAACCGGCATCGCTGGCGAGCAGGGACCACTGGCCGCCGTCGGGCTCCAATACGCTCACGCCGCCGCGCCAATCGGACGTGTAGATGCGGGCGTTCGCGGTGCATAACACGCATTCCGGACGTGCCAGCGCGGCACCGCGGGTGGTCAATTCCGTCGCGTCGATCGTCATTGCCTGGTGGACCAAGAAACCATTCCAATCAGCGGGCGAAGCGGATTGTTTCATATCCGGTGCTTCGCCGGCTGGTTAATGAAGCTGTTAGTGTATTGTAAAACGAATAAGTTAACGTATACAATAATTCTCGCGAGTCGTCACCACAAAGTCGGTCTTGCGTACGTGGCGAGCGGTTCCGACCGCCCTGTCGAACTCGCAAAGTGAAAGAAGACAGCGCTCCCGGCCACGCGATTGCACCGCCGGGAGAAAATCACTGCTATGGAGGAAACATCGATGAACAATCTGCTGAAGATCGCATCCGTCGCGGCGCTGATGGGTGCCACCGTTTCGGCCTCGGCCGACTATCCGGCCCGCGATATCACCAATGCGGTCGTATGGGGTGCCGGGGGCGGCACCGACGTATGCAACCGGACGATCATGGCCGAGATGTCCGAGGTGCTCGGGGTCAACGTGAACGTAGTGAACAAGACCGGCGGCGTCGCCGGTTCGATCGGAATGAACTTCGTGAAGGACCAGCCCGGAGACGGCTACACGCTGGTCGGCTTGTCGGAGTCGAACGTCACCTCCGCGGTCCAGGGTGGATTCGACGCCCGGTTCACCGATGTCTGGCACCCCTTCATCGTCGGTGGTTCGCCGGACGTGATCTCGGTAACGCCGGGTTCGGGCTTCGACAGTTTCAAGGCGCTCGTCGACGCGGCCGTGGGGAAGCCAGGCGAGATCAAGGCCTGCGCCAGCGGCGCCGGGTCGATTCACCATCTGAACCTCCTCGCCGTGGAAGACGGCACCGGCGCCAAGTTCCAGTTCGTGCCGTACAAGGGATCGGCGCCCTGCCAGAATGCCGCGTTGAGCGGTGAGATGACCGTGGTGGTCACCTCGGTCGCCGAGCAGGCGCAATTGATCAAGGGCGGCAAGCTGGTGCCGCTCGCCGTGTTGGTGCCGGAGGCCTTCGACATTGACGGGCACGGCACGATCCCCTCGGCGTTCGACGGCTATCCCGACCTCGCCGACGTCCTGCCGATCATGCAGGCCATCGGCTTCGCGGTGAAGAACGATGCGCCCGACGAAGTCAAACAGGTGCTCGGCGATGCCTTCGAAAAGGCCATGGCGAGCGATGCGTTGCAGGCGTTCGGCGCTTCCAACTACTACGTGCTGTCCGGCAAGCACGGCGAGGATGCCAAGGACGTGTTCAACGCCCTGGAATCCCAGTTCGCATGGAAACTGTTCGAGCTGGGCGCGGCCAAGTTCAGCCCCGAGAAATTCGGCATTCCCAAGCCCTGAAGCATCGGTCGATGGGCGGTTCCGGCTCCGTCCGCGCGGTGCGGCGGGGTCGGGCCGGCGTTCAGGCGGCCGGCGCGAAGCCGGGTAGACGACGGGAGCGGACGTGAACACCGAACGACTGCGCAGGGCGGATTTCAAGACCGGGATCATCCTGGTCGCGGCGTGCCTCTGGCTCATGGGCGTGACCTTCGCCTTCATGCCGTTCCGGGAGACCTACGGCGGCGTCGAGAACGCGTGGTACGTGTCGCCGTGGATTTTTCCCGCGGTGGTGCTGACGCTGCTTCTCGTGGTTTCGCTGGTGCTTACCGTCAATGCCGCGCTGCGCGGCGGCCATCTCGACGTGGTTCGGTTCCCCGACGCGCGTTGGCGGTCCTTCCGGCTGACCGGAACCGGGCGTGTCATGGCGGCGGCGCTCGCCGTCGCCAGCGGCGCCGGTCTCGTCTACCTCGTGGTCAACATCGAGGAGAAGATTCGGGTCACCAGGGAAGAGGCGAAGTGGCTGGCTGACCCGTCGACCGCCGAGGTCTTCGACTGGAGCAGTCCGACGGCCCTCGTGCCCCTGGCCATCATCACGATCGTCTTTCTGTTCGCGGCCGGCATCCTGGCGGTGTCGTTGTTGCGACCCGTGATCCGGACTGCCGCGCCGGCGGACGCCGCGGACGACGCCCGGCGAGAAACGAAGCTTCGCTTCGGCGTGATCGCCCTGCTGTTCGTGCTTCTGGTGTACGTGTTCGTGCCGTACGTGGACTTCTTCGTCGCGGTGCTGCTGTTCCTGTACGTGTTCACGACGCTGTTTCACGTCGACCACGGCGCGATGCAGCGTGCCGCACTCGTCACCTTCATCGCGGCGGGCGTATTCACGGCACTGGTTCGCGTGCTCGGTTTGCACGTTTACATCGATGCGTACTGGACGTACTTCAGCGATGCGGTCGTGTTCGCCGCAACCGTCGGCGTGATGGCGTGGAACCACCGCCTGGGCGCCTCGATCCGGTCGACTCGTGCATCTCATCGCACGGTTCTCGCGGTTTCCTGGATCACGCCGCTGGTGCTCGTTCCGGTATTCCGGTTCGGCTTGCTGGTTCCGCTGCCGTACGAAGGCGGCGCGGTCGAGCTTCTGCACCAGCTCCGCTACCTGCTCCGTTGACCCGGACTGCCTGACGGGGGTTTTCACGTGGAGATCGTTGCCATCGTCGTGGAGCGGATCGCCGAGTTCGGCGTGGTGCTCGTTTCGTTGCTCTCGGTGAAGAACGTCCTGGTGCTTTTCGGCGCGACCATACTGGGTATCGTGTTCGGCGCGCTGCCGGGATTGACGGCAACGCTGGGCGTTGCACTGTTGACCACGTTGACCTACGGCATCGATCACGACACCGCCTTCATCGCCCTGCTGTCGATCTACGTGGGCGCCGTCTACGGCGGCTCATACTCGGCGATCCTTCTGAACATACCGGGAACCGCCGCCGCCGCGACCGCCGTCGACGGCTACCCGCTGGCGCTCAAGGGCGAGGGTGGACGGGCGCTTGGCATGACGACCACCGCGTCCCTCGTCGGCACCGTATTCGGCCTGCTGTGCCTGGTACTGATCGCGCCGATGATCATCGACCTCGCACTGGCGTTCACGACGTTCGAGAAATTCTGGCTGGCGATGTTCGGCATCGTCATCAGCGGCACGCTGACCAGCCGCGATCTCGTCTACAAGGGCTGGATCGCCGGACTCATCGGCCTGTGGCTGTCGACCATCGGGCAGGAGCAACTCCAGACGTTCCCCCGCTACACCCAGGACCTTCCCGCCTTGCAGGGCGGCATCGACATCGTGCCGGTGCTGATCGGCGCCTTCGGCATACCGCAAATCATCAAGGCGCTGGGTCGCAAGCTCGAGGGCGCGCGGGACATCGCGCTCAAGCGCGTCCTGCCCGAGCTGAAAACCATCGGCCGCAATCTGCATCACATCCTGCGTTCGTCGAGCATCGGCGTGTTCATCGGCTCAATTCCCGGAATTGGCGAGGATATCGCCGGCTGGGTCTCCTACGGCGTGGCGCGCAACACCTCGCGGCACCCGGAGACGTTCGGCACCGGCGAGGTCGAGGCCGTGGTGTCCACCGAGTGCGCAAACAACGCCTGCATCGGCGGCGCGTTGATCCCGTTGCTGACGCTCGGCATCCCCGGCAGTCCGCCGGCGGCGATGCTGCTTGGCGCCTTGATGCTGCACAACGTGACGCCGGGACCGATGATCGAGTTCGAGAACCCCGGGTTCATTCTCGGCTTCACCGCGATCCTGCTGCTTGCCGCGTTCGCCATGTGGGTCAGCGGCATGCTGCTCGCGCGCCAGGTGGTCAAGGTATTGCGCGTGCCGCCGGCGTTGTTCATGCCGGTGATCGGCGTCCTGTGCGTCATCGGCTCGTACTCGCTGGGCCTGCAGTTGGTGAACCTGTACCTGATGGTCGTGGTCGGTATCGCCGCCTATTTCCTGTCCGAGATGGAATACCCGATCGCACCGCTGGTGATCGGCGTCATCCTCGGCCCGATGGCAGACGAGAATCTGCGCCGCGGCCTGATGGTCTCGGGGGGCGACGTCGGCGAGATCTTCACGCGCCCCTGGTGCATCGGGTTGCTGGTCGTCATCGGCCTGACCATCGCGAGCCAGGTGCCCGTGCTCAAGCGGTGGCGTCGCAAAGCCTGGCGCCGTTTCGCGCCCGAGTCCCGCGACGCGGGCATGGAGGAATGAGACGTCGCTCCCCTGAACGTCGTCACGGTCCTGTTCGCGATCGCCCCAATCACCGGGTTGTCGCGTTGGCCGCGTCGGCGGCGAGGCGACACCCCGTGTCACCGAGGCCTACTGGTTAGGACCCCCGCGCGCTTGCGCGCGCGAGCGACCCAGTGCGAGCGACGCCGGCCGTCGCCGCCGGTCACCGGCGGTTCAACCTTGTGATGCAAGGAGACGAGATCGAACCGCGCCAGCAACCGTCTCGCTTCGGTCTCGTCGGCATAGTAGTGGGGAACATCCTTCTCGATGCCGGCGAGCGGCGCGAAGGTGGTCGACTCCAACTGCCGGCCCTGTCCGTACTCGGAGTCGCGCGTCGACTTGAGGGTCATGAACAGCAGACCGCCGTCGCGCAAGGAGAAGTCGATGTTGCCCAGCACGGTTTCGACCTCGCGCCTCGTCGCGTGGTAAACCACGTTGAAGGCGACGACGGCATCGAAGGCGCCCGCTGCAAATGGCCACGCAAGCATGTTGCAGCGGCACAGTTTCGCGCCGAGCCCGGCTCGACGCAGGCGCTCCGCGGTGTGAGCCATCGCGCTGGCGGAGACGTCCGTGGCGGTGACATCGAAGCCGCGCGAAGCGAGGTATGCCGTGTGCCTTCCGACGCCGCAGCCGAGATCGTGTACCCGCGAGCACTGCCCTCGATTCAGCCACGATGCGAAGGCCACGATCTCCTCGGCAACCTGCGTCCAGCGCCCCGGCATCTCGCCGAGCGCCCGGTTCCAGTCCCATCCGGCTCGCACGCTCATGTTCCCGTGCGAGCCACCGGGCCGTTCCGCGCGACGACGTCTTTGATATATTGAACGAGAGGCGCGCCGGCGTGGGACGCCGCGGTCGGGCGCGCCTCGTGATCGTCCGCGAGCCGGACGCGTTCGGGTCGGCGGGTGCGTCTGGCTTTCGTTGGACCGGCCATTCGAACTACCCAGGGGGATCGATGAAAATGTACAACAGAACCGAACAGGCGGGTAGCGTGCTCGCTTCGCGCGCCGTCTTCGCGTACGTGGTACGCCCATGACCACGCTGTTCAAGAACCAGGCGTTCACCATATCCCATGCCGACGGCTCGCGCTTCGAGGGCGAAGGACTTCGCGCGTTCTTCGAGTACCGCAAGCTCGGCATCGCCGGGGCGACCGGCGGAAAATTCGATGCGCACGTCATCCGCGCGGTGCCGGGGCGACACTCGGAGGCGAAATGGCACACCCACGACCTCGACTTCCAGATGGTCTACGTCACCCGCGGCTGGGTCGTGTTCGAGTACGAGGGCGAAGGCGAGCACGTCCTGCGTGCCGGTTCCTGTGTCCTGCAGCCGCCGGGTATCCGCCACCGGGAGGTGCGCCACTCCGACGACATGGAACTGATCGAGATCGTGTCCCCGGCCGATTTCGGAACCCGTGACGCAACGGCGCCCTAGGCGGCGGGAAGCAGCCTTGTCCGGGATGATTCGATGCCTGCCTCGCCTCGCCATTCGAGTGGGGAGGGTCGGGCAATGAGGTTTGCCGTGGCCGGTTACCCGGTCGCGGGCCGGCGGGCGAAGCGTGCCGGCAACCGGCCGTCGATGGCAACGAGACTTGCGGCGATGATCGCCATGCCCGCGAAATGCCGCGCTTCCAGTCGCTCGTCGAGAATCAACGCGCCCAGGACGACGGCGCTGACCGGCACCAGCAGCGTCACCAGTAACAGGTTCACCGCCCCGGCGGCGGCAAGAATCCGGAAGTAGAGAACGTAGGCGAGTGCCGTGCAAAGGATCGCCAGTGCCACGACGGCAGCGATGACTTCGGCGCCCGGCATCGCCAGGGTCCAGGGTCGGTCGGTCAGTATCGCCACCGGCAGCAGCAGGCAGCTCGACGCCGTGACCTGCCCGGCGGCAGTTTGTATCGGCGTGACGCCGAGATCCCGAAACCGGCGGCCGTATACCCCGGCGAACGCGTAGCTGATCGAGGCGCCGACGAAGGCGAGCTGGGCGACGACCGCCACGCCGAAGTGCTCGAGGGCGTCCGCGCCGATGAGAACGACGACCCCCGCGAATCCGAGCACGACCCCCGCGATTCGCGACGGCGTCAGTCGCTCGTCCAGCGTCAGGAAGTGTGCGACCAGCACCGTGAATACCGGCGTGGTCGCGTTGAGTATGGCCGCGATACCGGAGGCGACGTGGGATTGGCCCCAGACGATCAGGCTGAAAGGAATCGCGTTGTTCAAAAGGCCCATGCCCAGGAATGCCATCCACACGCGCCGTTGCGCCGGCATGCGGCCGCCGCTCGCGTGGATGACGACCCACAGCGTCGCCGCGCCGCCGGCGACCCGCAGGAAGACGACGGTGAAGGTAGGCAGTTCGGCCACCGCCAGCGCATTGAAAAAGAACGAACCGCCCCAGATGACCGAGAGCGTGACGAGCAGCGCCCATTCCACCGTGCCCATCGGGCGGGCCGAGGCGCCGTCCATCTAGATCAGCAGGGCGCCTTCGTGGCGCAACAGCCAGGCCTTGGCCTGCAGGCCGCCGCCGAAGCCGGTCAGCGAGCCATCGGCGCCGATGACGCGGTGACAGGGCACGACCAGGGGAACCGGGTTGATGCCGTTGGCCCGGCCCACGGCGCGCGTCGCGGTGGGCCGGCCGAGCGATCGCGCCACCTCGCCGTAGCTGCGGGTCTGCCCGACCGGGATGCGGCGCAGCTCGCGCCACACGGCGCACTCGAAGTCTGTGCCGTGAAGCTCCACCTCCAACTGTTCCAGGGCATGCAGGTCGCCATCGAAATAGGCGTCGAGCGCGGCGGCGGCAGCACCATGGGGCTCGCCGTCGATCACCGTGTTCTCTTCGGTCACCGATCGCGTCCGCGTTGACATGCGGTCGTTGGCATCCGGGAAGCCGATGGTCACCACCGCGTCGCCACGGGTGATCACGGTGAGCGGACCGATGGGGCTGTCGTGAACGAATCGAATCAGGTTCATGTCTTATCCTCCAGCAGGTTCCAGAGTCTTACGGTGGCGTAGGCGCGCCACGGGCGCCATGACGCCGCGCGAGCCTCCAGTTCGCGCCGGCCGCCGGCGGACAGATCCAGGTCCAGCGCCTTGAGCACGCCGAGATCGGTGCCGGGAAAGGCGTCCGGGTCGCCGATGGCGCGCATGGCAATGGTCTCCGCGGTCCAGGGACCCAGTCCCGGCAGACCCGCGATCGCCTCGCGCAGGGCCTCCGGCGCGAGGCTCCGCGCGTCGGCGAGCGGCCCATCGTGGAAGGCCCGTGCCACGGCGCGAAGCGCGTCGATGCGCTTGCCCGGCATGCCCAGGCCGTCGAGATCGGCGTCCACCACCTCGCCCGGGGTCGGGAACAGGCGGTCCAGGACGGCCTCGTCGTCGCCGTTGCCCGCCGGTCGCAGATCGTCCGGCAGCGCCTTGCCGCAGCGCGATGCGAGTCGCAGCGCGATGGTGCGGGCGCCCTTCACGCTGACCTGCTGGCCGATCACCGCGCGGCAGGCGAACTCGAACGGGTCCCATGTTCCCGGCACGCGAATGCCCGGGCGGCGATCCACGTCGGCGGCGAGCGCCGGGTCGCGGGCCAGCTCGGCATCGATGGCGGCGCTATTCGCGTCGAGGTCGAACAGCGCGCGCAATCGTCCGATGGCGGGTCGCAGCACCCGAGGCGAGGGCAGCGTGAGCCGTGCCACGATACGTCTACGCCCGGGATCGAACCGGGCGTGGACGGTGCCCGGCCCCTGCGGCGTGTGAAACGTACGCGCGTACCAGTCGGCACCGCAGGCCTCGATGCCGGCGAGCGCGCGGCGACGCAGAAAGCCGAGCAGGTGAGGCCAGTCGTAGGGCCTTCGCCAGCCGAAGGTGAGCACGAACGCCGAGTCGTTGTGTGCCTCGATGTCGTCGTGGCCGGCGCGCCGCAGCGCCGAGGGCGGCTGGCGAAAGCACTTGGCGAACGCGTCGTTGAACCGCCGCAGACTGCGGAATCCTGCCGCCTGGGCAACCTCGGTCATCGGCAACGAGGTGGTTTCCACCAGCCGCCGCGCCAGGTGCAGGCGCTGCGTGTGCGCGACCGCCGCCGGGCTGGCACCGAGCCGTTCGTCGAACAGGCGCCGCAGATGCCGGTCCCCCACGCCGAGCCGGTCGGCAAGATCGCCGACGCTGCCGCTGTCGAGGGCGCCTTCGTCGATCAGTTTCAAGGCGCGGTTCACGGTGGTGTCAACGCCGGCCCAGGCCGGCGAGCCCGGCGCCGTCTCGGGCCGGCATCGCCGACAGGCGCGAAAGCCTGCCTGCTCGGCGGCCGCCGCGCTGGGAAAGAACCGGCAGTTGGTGCGGCGCGGGCGGGGCGACGGGCAGACCGGCCGGCAGTAGATGCCGGTGGTGGTCACCGCGGTGAAGAACCGTCCGTCGAAGCGCGGGTCGCGCTGCCTCAGTGCCCGGTAGCAGATGTCGTCGTCGATCATGGCGACTTTTTACACCCGTTGTCGACGCCTGTCTCGCCATTTTCGGACATGGGTGTTCTTGCGCGCCAGCGCCTCGCGGCGCGATTGACGCACCCCCGGGGCGGCACTAAGCTTGGGCGCCGGCCGACCCGACGATGCGCTCCATGCGCGCCGGCCTTTTGGTTAACCTGGACCCGCCGCCGCGCTTGAAATACGGACTCGTTACCAGCGTCTTGAAGATCGATACCAGCCTGCTCGAAGCCTACTTCGCTTCGCGCGGCTGGGAGCGCACCTACGGTCCCGACTGGGAAGTGCTCTGGTACGTCGGCCGCGATCCGCCTCGCGAGGTGCTGCTGGACCTTCGGCCGGACCAGCGGATGAGTCACTTCCCGCGCATCTCGCGATTGATCAACAAGGCGACGATCGGCGATACGCTATCCGCTGCCGGGCTCGATGGCGACGAGATCTCCCCGCGGACGTGGCGATTGCCCGAGGCGCGGGAAGCCTTCGAGGCCCATGCCCGCGAGCGCTCCGGGCAGGCCTGGATTCACAAGCCGGTCTCGGGCAGTTGGGGCAAGGGCATCACCGTCTTTCGCGACTATCTCGAGGTGCCGAACAGGAGGAACATGCTGGTGCAACGCTACCTCGACGATCCGATGACCGTCGACGGTCGCAAGTTCAACCTGCGCGTCTACCTGCTGATCACCGCCATCGAACCGCTCGAAGCCTGGGTTTACCGCGACGGCTACGTCGACCTCGCCTCGGCGCCGTTTACCTGCGAAGGGAAGGACGCCCTGGATCCGTTGGTATTCAATACCAACACCCACGTGCAGACCGACCTGACGGGTCTCGACGCGGCCTCGTGCTCCATGTCGATGCGCGAGTGGCTCGACGACCAGGATGCCGGCGGTACCGTGTTGTGGGACGCGTTGCTCGACATGCTGGCCGTGCTGGCGCGGGCCGTCGCCGCCGGACTGCGAAAGGAACTGGACGGCTACCTCGCTCATCCGCGCAATTGTTTCGAGTTGCTGGGCCTCGACGTGCAGTTCGACCGCGCCGGCAAGCCGTGGTTGATCGAATGCAACCGCAGCCCGGAACTCGCGGCGCTATCGTCGAAGGCGATCAAGGAGCGCCTGATTCGCGACCTGTTTCGTATCGTTCGGCCGGAAGATGACGGCGCCGGGCCGGGTCGCGACGGCGAGTGCGGATTCGAGTCGATCGTGGCCCCGCGACCGGGCTGATCCGGTGTCACTGCCCCCCGGACCCGAACGCACTCTGGTCGAAGCAAAACAAGGCGCGTTGACGAGAAAGCCGATGGGCGCTGCTACCCCTCGCATCCCTCGGGACAGTCGAAGGTCTCGCTGGCGCCGGCCGTAGTCAGGCGAATGCGCACCGTGCGGTTCGGCGCCGTGCCGGAGATGGATAGAAACTCCAGGGTCGCCGGGGGCGTGTGATCGCCGCACTCTTCAACGAACTCCAAATCGAAGGCGACAATGTCGTCTGCGTCGACCGAACCGTTCAGCGCCGCGCCCCCCGAAAGATCGTACTCGGCGAGGCACGGGAATCCTTCGAACCCAATAATGATTTCGCCGGAAAGTCGCCCGTCGGACAAATCGAGGCAACCGCTGACGGTATTGAATGGCATGACAGAAGGGTCAGCATGCGCCGTGCTTGCGAAGTAGTCCAGGATGTCCCGGTCGGGAACGAGCACGAGCGCTTCCGCGAACAGCGAGAACGAACCGTCGGACAGGTCCGGTCGCTCGGGTTCTTCCTCGGCGGCGGTCGTCTGCGCGTGGGCCGGCAGCACGACCGATTCCACGACCGGTCGTTTCCACCCGTCCGGCAGTGAATACAGCATCGAGCCGGCGCCGCCCGCCGCCAGAGTGGCGACGAGTCGCCGGCGGCTTTTTGCGACGCCTGAGCCGTCTGATACCTTGTTTGAATCGTTCTTCTTTTCGTTTGTTGTCATTTCTTGTCCCTGACTTGGCACACCGCGCCTGGTGCACGCCAAACTGAAAATCTGCCACTGGTGCCGCCTTGTGGAGCGACGGCATTAAAGACCGTGGATGTTTCAATATCAAACCGAGCGTCGGCCACGGCCGCGCGGCGTCACCCACCGTGATCGCGGGTCTCCGTCATCTCGCGCCGTGCGGAATGTAGAACAGGTGGTCCGATGATTCCTTCATGATATGGCAGGCGATGCAGTAATCGACACGCTCGCTGTTCTCGCCGTTGGTCTCGCCGAGAACCTGTCCATTGGGCGCTATCTGCACGTAGCGCCAGTCGCCGGACACGGGGTTGAAGCCGGCAGCCATCTTGATCATCACTGCCAGGGGGCCGAGCAGGATTTCGCCCGACCCGGTGATCGAAAAGCTGTCCTTGGCGAGAATCGCGCCCTCGGGCATGTCGAGGCCGTCCGGATAATCGGCGTAGGACCCGGCCAGTTCATTGCCGTAATTGTTCAGATAGTGATTGCCGTGAACCTGCGAGAGGTAGGGTACGCGATTGAATCGCGTCCACGCCTGATATCCGGATACCGAGTCGATGCCGCCCGCGTCATAGGCGCGGGCAAGTGCGTCGCGCACGACGTCGTAGAGGCGTTCGAGTTCGGCGGTCGATGCCTCGGCGGGGTGGCGCAGGCGGAAGTGCCGTCGCGGTTTGTCCGGGTCTCCGCTGATGCGGCTCATGGTGGTATCGGCGTTCGCGGCGCCGGTCACGAATGCCGTCGGCGAAAGCATGGCGATGGCGAGCGCGCATCGTGTCAGAAACCGGATCGTCATCTTGGCATCCTCCTCGGGCGGCGGTTCGACAGGCCGGTGTTTCACCGGGCGCTGTCGTCTCTCAAACATAAGACACGGTGACCGTCGGCGAGTTCATCGTCCGTCGAATGCTTGTGCGCGCTTGGGGGTTGTCGAGACGGGATGGAACCAACGGCGACGCATACGGGTCAAACCATCGAGTCCAGGTTCCGCGCAGGTGTCGTCATGAAAACACTCGCCGCGGTCTCGCTATGGCTGTGCCTTCTCGCCGCGCCGTCGACCGGCGCCGCCGAACGCTATCAGTCGGCGTGGCCGCGCACCGACTTCGATCGCGCGGCGGTGCCGTTGTCGGAAATCATCTCCGGCGGACCCGGCAAGGACGGCATTCCGTCGATCGACGATCCGCGTTTCGTTGCACCGGCCGACGCCGCGTCGTGGATCGACGCGGACGAACCGGTCGTGCTGCTCGTGACCTCGCCGAGCGCTCGCCTGTATCCGCTCCAGCTCCTGACGTTTCACGAGATCGTCAACGATAGTGTCGACGGTCGACCGGTGGCGGTCACGTTCTGCCCGCTTTGCAATGCGTCGATCGTCTTCGATCGACGCGTGGACGACCGCGTGCTCGAGTTCGGCACCACGGGCCTGTTGCGACACAGCGACCTCGTCATGTATGACCGCGAGACCCAAAGCTGGTGGCAGCAGTTCACCGGCGAGGCCATCGTCGGCGAGATGACGGGCCGCGCGCTCGACGTCGTGCCCTCGTCCATCGTGTCGTTTCAGGACGCCGTCGACGCCTATCCGCATGCGCGCGTGTTGTCCCGCGACACGGGCTTCAACCGCCCCTACGGCCAGAACCCCTATCCAGGCTACGACCGCGTCGGCCAGCGGCCGTTCCTGTTTCGCGGCGAGGTCGACGGCCGCCTGCCGGCCATGGCGCGCGTTCTCGGCATCGAGCGTAACGGTGACGTGCGGGTGTTCCCCCACGAGGCGCTCGTGCAAACGCCCGTCGTCAATGACGAGGTGGGCGGCACGCCGGTGCTGGTCGTCGCCCTCGACCAGTCGCGCTCGGCCCTCGACGAGCGGCGTATCGCGGCGTCGCGCATGGTGCTCAATGCCCGCGCCTTCGTGAGAGAAAACGAGGGGAAGACCCTGCATTTCCGACGGCAAGGCGATCGTCTCGTCGACGACGAAACCGGGAGCGCGTGGAATGCGCTGGGCGAAGCGGTGGACGGTCCGCTCGCGGGTACGCGCCTGGAACTGATCGAGGGCGGTTCGCACTTCGCCTTCGCCTGGCTTGCGTTCAAGCCGGACAGCGAGATTTACCGCCCGGCGCCATAGGGGCGCGACAGGATCGCTCTTGGGCCTGGCGGGGCGCGATTCAATCGAGCCAGCGCGCCGCCAGGTCGAGGGCGCGATTCACGCCGGCGTCGTCGCCGTCATGGTTCAGCACCCAGGCTGCGCTGGCGAGCGCGGTCACGCCCCGCAGCACCTCGAGCGCCAACCGCCCGACGGGCGTCGCGCCGTACGATTCGGCCGCGGCGTTATAGCGGTCGAGAAACGCATCCGCGCGGCCGGTATTCGCCTGCCGGTCGTTGCATGCCACGGCCAGGTCCCAGGCCGGGTGACCGCGGTGGGAATACTCCCAATCGATGAGCCGAGGCGTCGGCGGATCGTCGTTGTCGCCGATCACGTTGCCCGCGGTGGGGTCGCCGTGGCAGTTCACCCATGCCGTCGCCGGCAGGTCGCCAAGCCTCTCGGCGGCGCGCGAAGCGAGCCGGGCGATGCGCGCGTCGTTCCGGGCGCGCGGGGTCAGGTTCCATGCAAGGGCCCGCCACGGGTCGATGGTGTCGGTGAAGGGCGCGGCGGCATGGTGAAGCCGGGCAAGGCAGCGGGCCAGCGCGCCGTCGTCGATACCGGATGTCGCGTTGCCCGGGTCGCCGGCGAGCCAGCGCGAAACGATGGCGCCGCTTTGCCGGTCGAAGCCGACCGCGGCGGGCGCCACGCCGACCGCGGCGGCGCGCCGCTGGTTGTCGTACTCGGCGTCGACGCCGATGTACCGCGCGCGGCCCGGAAACCGCATCGCGTAGTCCTCGTCGTCGAGGCGCAATCGGTAGACGTCGTTGGCGCCCGTTCCGATCGCCACCACGGCCTTGAGACGTTTCGATGCCAGCGCCGGCAATCGGTCCAGCACGTCGTTGACGTCGCCCGGGCCGATTTCGCCAGCGGTCACACCGCGTCGCCCAGATAGTCGCGAGTGATCGCGTCGCTCGTGTCGCCAAACAGTTCCGCGGTATCGGTCAGGCGATGAATCCGGCCGTCGTGCACGAGAGCGGTACGCGTGGAGACGAAACGCGCGTCGTCCGGGTGATGGCTGACGAGGATCGCGGCAAGCCGTTTTTCTTCGACCAGTTCGGCGATCAGCGACAACAGTTCGCGCCGCAATGCGGGTCCAAGTGCCGTGAGCGGTTCGTCGAGCAGCAGCACGGGCTGGCCCCGCACCATGACGCGGGCCAGGCTGACGCGCTGGCGCTGACCGCCACTCAGTTCTCCGGGGAGACGATCGGCAAGGCCCGCCAACCGCACGCGTTCAAGCGCCTCGTGGACGCGACGGCGTCCTTCCCCGTCCAGGCGCAAGCCCGGCGAGATGCCCAGGGCGACGTTGTCGAACACCGAAAGATGCGGAAAGAGATTGTGTTCCTGGAACACCGTCGTCACCGGCCGTCGTTCGGGCGGCCGGTCGGTGACGTCCTCGCCGTCGACGACGATGTGCCCAGCCGACGGGGAAAGAAATCCCGCCACCAGCAGCAACAGGGTGGACTTTCCCGCACCGCTCGGTCCGATGACACTCAGGATCTCGCCGCGCGCGACCTCGAGTTCGAACGCGAAGGACTGCGCAGCGTAGCCGAAGCGCACGTTTTCAAGGCGCAACATCAGCCGCTCCACCGATGTCGCGTAACCAATGACGTTCTGCTCGCGGCGTGGTCGTCGAGTGCGACGGTAATCTCATGCGGCCCGATCCGGTCGCTCTGCGGGCACCATACTGTTGACTCTCCAGGTGCAGGTAGGGATTCGGCTCGTTTGCATTGAGTTGTTTGAGCTGGACGTTTAGCTGGGTCGTGACGGCCGGACGTGGTTGATCGGGTGAAACCGAAACCCGAAACCCGGCGCCCCGTCCTCGAAGCGAAGCAAGCGGGCGCTCATCAAGGACATGCCGAACGCGATCAATCCCGACGCGGGCGTTGCCGCCGGCGGTGACACCGGCGAGACTCCGGTTTCGAACCGGTCGCCTGGCGAATGCCGGGTCCGGCGGCTATTGGCTCCGGCAACCTTCCGGGCAGTCAAAGTCGCGGCTGCCGTCCGACGTCGTCAGCCGTATTCGCAACGTGCGATTGGGCGCCTTGCCCGTGATGGAGAGGAACGTCAACGTTCCCGGCGACAACGCGGATTGGCACTCCGCGTTGTACTCCGAGAGCCCTGCGTCGATGCTGTCGGCGTCTATCGAGCCGCCAAGGGGCGCGCCGTCGGGGTCGTCGTACTCGATAAGGCAATCGAACGTGTCAACGCCGACGTCGATCGCGCCGAGCAGAAATCCATCGCTCAATTCCAGGCAACTGGAGAAATACTCGTACTGCGGCTCGGAAGGATTCGCCGACCCCGCATGGGCGGTGCCGGAAAAGTAATCCAGGATGCTCCCGCCCGGGGCGCGCAAGGCAATATCGGTCGTCAGCTGGAACTCGCCGTCGGACAGGTCGGGCGAATCATCAGGTTCGTCCGGCTCATCCGTCGTCTGGCCGTGCGCCGGCAATGCCACTGACTCGACGATTGGGCGCTTCCACGAGTCCGGCAGGCTCAGGAGCATGGTGCCGGCGCCGCTCGCGGCCAGCGCGCCAACCAGTCGCCGGCGGTTCTTTGCGACCCTGGCTTTCCGGGATGGGGGGACGCCACCGTTTTCGTTCTCTTCTTGGTTTTTCACTGGCCGATCTCCTTCGTTACGGGCCGTGGGATTCGAACCTCTGCCAGGTTGCCCGGGTTTTTTTGAGAGGACGATCTTCGCGGACCGCATCGCACCTGTCAACGCGCGGTCATTCGAGCGCCACCGATGCAGCGTTCGAGCAGCACGAACAGCGCCAGGCAACCTGCCAGCAATACCACCGCGACCACGGCTGCCTCATCGACACGGTACGCGGACAAATACTGGTACAGCAGCAGCGGCAGGGTCGCCTGTCCGGCGCCCGCGAACAGCGCGACGACGCCGAGATCGCCGAAGGAGAGCGCGGCGACCAGGGCCGCGGACAGACCCAGCGGTCGCCGCAGCAGCGGGAAATCCACCACGCGGAAGCGGTCGCGGCCGACCATGCCCAGGCTCAGGCAGAGACGACCGTACTCTGCCTCGCGCTGCCGCATGGCCGGCGCCAGGCTGCGAATGACGAACGGCAGGCCCGTCAAGGCGTTCACCGCGATCACCACCGCGACGGTGATCCGGTCCAGGTCGATGTGGCCGTGCAGCAGCAGGAAGTAGCCGGTGCCGATGACCAGCGGCGGCACGACGTAGACCACGGCGCCGGTGGTTTCGAGCAGATCGGCGAGACGGCCGCGGCGAGCGCTCGCGAGGCGCGCCGCGCTCGCCGCGATCAGCCAGCCGGCGGCGGTGGAGAGGGTCGTGGCGCCGAGCGCGATGAATGCCGAGAGCGCCAGGCTGCGCCACAGGGACGCCGTCGCCAGCACCTCGGCGACCGGTCCGCCCGCGCCGTCGACGACGATGGCGGCAAGCACCGTGCCCACCACCAGCAGCGCGGCGACGATCGAGGCGCCGTCCAGCGCGCGCGCCGTCGGATTGTCGACCACCGTGGCGATACCGCCCGAATCGATCTCGCTGGCGCGGTGCAGGGTAAACCGTGCCGCCGCCAGCGCCAGGATCGCGCACAGCGCGAGCTGCACCAGGGCCAGCACGACGGCGCGGCCGGGATCGAAGTCGAAGCGCAGGGACTGGTAGATAGCGACCTCCAGCGTGGTGCTGCGCGGACCGCCGCCCAGCGTGAGTACCACCGCGAAGCTGGTCAGGCACAGCATGAACACCATCAGCGCGGCCCCCGGCAGGGCCCCGCGCAGTGCCGGCCACTCCACGTGGCGGAAGGCCTGCCAGGGCGAAAAGTTCAACTGCCGCGCGAGCCGCCACTGGGCCGCGGGCACCTGCTCGAGCGACGGCACCATCAGCCGCGCCGCCAGCGGCAGGTTGAAGAACACGTGGGCGATGAGAATGCCCTGCAATCCGTACAAGCCGCGTCCCAGCGGCATCCAACCGTCGGCGCCGAATACCGCGACCACGCCCAGCACGGCGACGATCGACGGCACCACCAGCGGCACGCCCATCAATCCGAGCAACAGCCGCCTGCCCGGCAGGTTCGGCCGTCGCGCCAGGGCGCGGGCGACGAGGATCGCCGGCGCGACGCTGAGCAGCGTGGAGGCGCCCGCCTGCAGCAGCGAGAAACGCAGGACGCGCAGCAGGTAGGCGTCGTTCCAGACGGCGAAGTCCGGTAGCGTGCCGGCGCGAGCCAGCAGTGCGGCGATCGGCAGTATCGCCAGCGCGGCCACCGCCGCCGCGATGACCGCGCCGGACGTCGATCCGGCTACCGGCTCAGGGCGCCGAGCCACTCGTCGATCCACGCGCGGCGCGAGGCCGCGACGATCTCGTCGTCGAACAGCAACACCGGCGAGGGATCGACGAGGTCGTCGAAGGCGTCGGGCAGCGCGTCGCGTTGCATGGCGGCCGGGTACATCCAGTTGGTGGTGGGAATGACGGACTGGAACTCGTCGGTCAGCATGAAGGCGAGAAACTCGCGGGCCAGTGTCGTGTCGTCGCTCGAGGCGAGCACGCCCGCCACCTCGATCTGCAGGTAGTGGCCTTCCTCGAAGTCGGCCGCGGCGAAGCGATCGTCCTCCTCGGCAATGGCATGGTAGGCGGGCGACGTGGTGTAGCTCAGCACCATGGGCGCCTCGTTCTTGAGGAACATGCCGTAGGCCTCGCTCCATCCCTGGGTCACCGTGACGATGCGCGGCGACAGACTGCGCCATGCCTCGGCCGCGTCGTCGCCGAACGCCTTTTTCATCCACAAGAGCAGGCCGAGCCCGGGGGTGGACGTGCGCGGGTCCTGGATGAGCACGTCGGGTCCGTCCTCGTTGTCGACCAGCTCGCGCAGGCTGGCCGGCGGCTCGGCGAGATGCTCGGTGTTGTAGACGAAGGCGAAGTAACCGTAGTCGTAGGGGACGAAGACGTCGTCCGTCCACTGCACCGGCAGCGCCAGGCCGCCGACGTCGATGCCGTGGGGTGCGAACAGTCCCGTCGACCGCGCTTCGGCGGTCAGGTTGGTGTCGAGACCCAGCACCACGTCCGCGCCGGATTCGGTGCCCTCGATCTTCAGCCGGTTGAGCAGCGTGACGCCGTCCGCGAGGCCCACCAGCTCGATGTCGCAGCCGCACCGACTCTCGAACGCGGCTTCCACCTTCGGTCCCGGACCCCAGTCGCTGGTGAACGAATCGTAGGTGTAGACCGTCAGTGCCGCGTCGGCGGCGGCCGGCAGGGGGATCAGTGCAATGACGAGGGCGGCGAGTCGTCGCATGGTGCTTCTCCGGGGCATTGGGAACTGCGGGATGCGGGGAAACCATGCGGCGCCACTCACATCCCTCCGCGGGTACGAGCCCGTTCAGGTTCAGCGGGTTGGGCAGGGCCCTCTCAGCGCGCCGGGCGCGCACCCCGATGAGTGTGCGGCGACTATAGATGACGCATCGATGCCCTGCAAGCGCGTCCACGGTTCGCGGCCAATCACGCGACCGCAACCCTTCCTGATTGAAAATACAGGTTAAAATCCGATCAACGCCGCGACGGCGGCTTGATTCGGACAATATGAAATGGCGCAATCTACCGAGAACGAATTCGAACGCGTGGGACTCGCCGGTACCGGGCTGATGGGTGCTCCGATGGCGCGCCGACTGCTCGAGGCGGGTTTCGACCTGTCGGTCTACAACCGCACGGCCGAAAAGGCCCTGGCCGCGGTGGGAGGCGACGCCGACCGTGTCTGCGCCACGCCGTCGCGGCTGGCGGCGCAAGTGGACATCGTCATACTCATGCTGGCCGACACGCCGACGGTGGAGCAGGTGGTGAACGGTTCGGAGGGCATTATCGAATCGCTGGCGCCCGGCGCGCTGGTCATCGACATGGGAACGACCGCGGTGGCGGCGACACGGGCGCTGGCCGAGGACGTGCGCAACGCCGGCGCCGAGTTTGTCGACGCGCCGGTGTCCGGCGGCGTGATCGGCGCCGAGAGCGGCACGTTGTCAATCATGGCGGGCGGCACCGAGGCGGCGTTCACGCGCGCCATGCCGGTGCTGCAGGTGCTTGGCGGCCGCATTACCCGCGTCGGCGATACCGGTGCCGGCCAGATCGCCAAGGCCGCCAACCAGGTCATCGTCGGTCTGACCATCGCCGCGGTCTCCGAGGCGCTCGCCCTGGCGCAGCGCGCGGGTGCCGACATCGGCAAGGTGCGCGAGGCGCTGGCCGGCGGCTTCGCCTCCTCGCGCATCCTCGAGGTGCACGGCGAACGCATGGAGAAGGACAACTTCGCGCCGGGCGGACGCTGCACCACCCAGCGCAAGGACCTGGCCCAGGCGCTGGACCTGGCCGGGCAGCTCAGCCTCGATCTGCCCGTAACCGCCCTGACTTGCGACCTGTACGACCGTCTCATCGAGGACGGAAGCGGCGACCTCGATCACTCGGCGTTGTTCAAGCTGTATCGCTGAGCGGGCGGGCTAGCTTTTCTCCACTTCTCCCTGCGCCGCGCCGCGGGGCGCGCCCTTCAATCGTTCGCGGGTCGATTGCACGATGTAGTAGAGCGGCGGCACCATCACCACGCCGATCACGGTCGCGATGTGCATGCCGCCGGAGGATGCAAACTGAAGAACGCCCACGGAGATCGGTGAGGCGGGATGTTGTCATCGTTAGCCAATCGCGGGTCGGCCCGGTCCACGAAAAAAAGAAGTTGTGTGGCCGGCTTACGATCATACCGTTTATCGAAAAATATCGACCGTTGGTCGGAGCGCGGGTTTACGATGATTTAGCGGTCGGGTAAAACCGCGCACGCATTCAACACCTCACCATCGCATAGGACATGCGACCACAGGTAGCAAGGACGCCCGAAACGCCCCCGTATTCCACCGCTGCATTCGTACGTACGACTTCCGTCTCACGGCCGACCGGCCATGTGGGACGATCTCGTTGCCAAATTGCGACGTGTATCCTTCGCTTGGTTTGCTGCCGGGGCCTGGACAGGATCGTTGTTGAAGTTCCGGAGCCCGATCCTCGAATCGCACCGCGGGGCGCGGGTTGGGCACGGTCGTGATCGCATGCAATGATTCAACGCGTCGCGTGTCGCGAATCGCACCCCGTATGGCCGTCGTAATCGCGTTAGTTTCGTCGCTAGTCTTGTTGGTTATCGGCGTCGCATGGTACCGGAATGGCACACCGTCGACCGAAACAGTCGATCCACTAGACGGCATCTCCGAGAAGACCCAGGAGGCGCGAGTCGGCGCACTGACAAGCGGCATCCAAGCGACCGTCAGCAAGATATCGAATCTCGCTCGACAAGAAGAAGAATTGCAAGCCCGCATCGTCACGCTCGACCCGATCCGGGCGCCCTCTACAGCTTCCCTGCGATCGATCGAGCCGAGTGAGCCCCGGACACTGCTCGACCCCGGACCTTCCCGGTTGGAAATGTCCAGGCAAGAAAATCGGATGCCTTCGGGAATCTCGGTGAAGGCACTGGAAGCGTATACCCGGGCCACGGGGGTCGACCCTGGGAAGATTGAAGCTCTCCTGCGGCGAAACTAGCCGTTGAACCACAGCTTGATGCGGAACGATGCGAAGGGACTCGATAGAAAACTCCAGCCGGCCTGTCCGGCCTTACCGATTGCCGAAGATTGCCGGCGGTTCGTTGACGGCACTGACGACCTTGCTTCTCCTCTCTTCGACAACGGCATGGGCGCAGGCCGGACTTCCGGACAAGTCCACGATGCTTGTAAAAATCGATGGTGCATGTCCCGAGTCCTGGGAACCGATTCGAGCCGGATTCATCGGCGGTGCACAAACGGTTGTTGACGCTTGGCAGGGGGATGCCGTCGACAGGGGCGCGTTTCTCGCCTATCTCGACCAGGAAATGGCGGCCGAGAACCTGACGTCCGAAGAGCTCGAGGCGATGGCGGGAGATCCGATGGCGGTTGTTGCCGAGTGCGCCTACCAGAAACTCCGCTTTATGCGGCTCATGGCGTTTCAGGCTTCCGAAGTAACCGCGGCGGGTTCGTTTACGACAAGCGTTGACCTCGGCGGTCCGCCCGTGCCGGACGGGAGCACCCAGGAATACGCCGCCGAATCGTGTGAATTCATTCGTGAAGCGTATCCGAGCGCGGCGCCGGGAGACTACTGGATCGATCCGGATGGTGGCGACACTTCGAACGCGCAGATCGCGCAGTGCAATCTCGGTTACGACATTCGTCACCTGCGATTTATCGCGGAAAGCGAGATTAACGGCAAGGTCTACACGTCAATGGCGGAGTTGAATCTTCTCGATGTCGACGAAATGCCCGTTGCCCGTGATGCCTGGGAGATTACGTACTACGACAGCGAAGAACTGGTCGGGGAGAACGGCGCGGCCGCCAATGCAATTGACGGGGATTCCTCCACGATCTGGCATACCGAATGGTACGCCAACGCGCCGCCGCACCCGCACGAGATTCGTGTCGATCTTGGGGAGACCGTAAGAGCAATCGGCTTGAAGTACTTGCCCAGGCAATACGGTGTAAACGGAACGGTTGCCGCGGTAAAGATCTACGGCAGCGACGACGGGGTCGCGTGGAATCTGCTGGTGAGCAAAACATTGGCGGCCGATACGAGTGAAAAGACAATCTACTTCGAATAACGGATTGGCAGGGAGAAGCAAAGTGGGAAAAGTCAAGCACAAGGGAATGGTCGGCCTGGGGCTGATGGTGGTGTTGTCGTCGGCTTTCGGGCAGGAAGTCGACATTCAGGTGCTGGAAGATCGAGCCGCGGCCGCCTGTCCTACTATCTGGGAAGACATTTCGGCCGATATCGACCCCGCGGTGGTTGTCGGCGACCACTGGCAGGGTGACTCGGCGGACCGGGACGCGTTCATCGATTTCATCAGCACGGAAATGGGCGCCGCCGCTCCGGACGCGACCGGACTTGCCGCCATGGCGGATGATCTTCCCACGGTCGCGGCGGAGTGCGCGACCCAGCGCCTCGGGTTGCTCGACGGTTTGATAAACAAGCTGCCCGGCGATGCGTTGGCGGCCCTGTCGTCTGTTACGGAAGCGATGCAGGGCGGCGCGTCGGCGCTCGTGCAGGATGGCTTTCTCGTCGGTGATGTCCGTGTTACCGGCCGCGATCAACCGGCCGAAGGCTGGCTGTTCCTGACCGGGCAGACCATCGGAAACACCGGCTCTGGCGCCAACCTGGAAGGCGAGGACTTCGAGGCCCTCTTCGCACTTGCGAGGAACTGGGCGCCAAATAATGGTGGTGAGGATTTCCTGTCCGGTGATGTCGTGCTCCTCCCCGACATGCGCGGCCGGGTTATCGGCGGGATCGACAACATGGGCGGTGCATCTGCGGATCGGATAACGGACCTTGCCGCCGACCAGGTGGGCGGCAGCATTGGCGCCGAGTCGCACCAGCTTACAGTTGACGAGCTGCCCTCGCATTCGCACGGCATGGGATCTGCGGGCAAGCACAAGCATTCCTACACGGATGTCTCGACAGTGAGCGGAAGTTCGCTCGGAAGCGGCGGATCGCGCGGAGATTCATCGGTCACCCGCAATACGTCTTCGACCGGCAGTCACACACACTCTATCCAGTCCACGGGAGGCGACCAACCGCATCCTATTGTCCAGCCGACTTTGTTTTTCAATGTCGAGATGAAATACAAGTAGCGTCGGCGGCGATCAATTCGCTTCCGGGAACCGGACTTCACAAGGAACTGTGCCGTGGGTATTCCAACTAGACTGTTGCGGGGCATCGTTGCCCCGGCGATCATCGTCCTGGGTTCAACGATCGGTGCCGCAAACGCCCAGGAGGTGGGCGCCGTTGCCGGCGAGTTCTCGGTCACGCCGGACGGTCAGGCTGCATATGTTATCCCCGTACAGGTGCCGCCCGGCGTGTTGGGTGTCGAGCCCCGGCTGTCGATTGGCTATCGTAGCGGAGGCGACAATGGGTTGCTCGGGCGCGGTGGCCGGTTGTCCGGATTTTCGACCATCACCCGGTGCGCGGCGAACCTGGCCGAAGACGGTTTCGCCGCCGGGGTACATCACGCCACCACCGACCGCTTTTGTCTCGACGGCCAGAAACTCGTCGCCGTATCCGGAGGGTACGGCGACGACGGTACCGAGTATCGAACCGTTATCGAAACCTTCCAGAGAGTCGTTTCACGCGGCTCGGTCGCTTATCCCGGCGGCGGTTCCGGGCCCGAGTCGTTCATCGTCTACTTGCGAAACGGCGGTGTGCTCGAGTTCGGGCAGTCCGACAACGCGCGCATTCGTCATCCCGGCACCGGTGTCGTCCACCAATGGCTGATCAGCCGTCTGGTCGATGTCAACGGCAATGCCCTCGACTACGCCTATCAGGACTTCGGCAGTGCGGGAGCAGTCGAGAAGCATCCGCTTCGCATCGACTACGGCGCCAACGCCAATGCCGGTCAGGAGCACCACATGTCGGTGCAATTCGGCTACGAGGTGCGCGCGGATACGAGCAGCGGATTCGTTGCCGGTATCAAGTTTCAACGGAGCCGGCGCCTCTCTTTCATGTCGACCGAGGTGGACGGATCGACCGTAAAGATCTACTCGTTCGGATACGACAGTGCCCCGACTTCCGGCGAGTCGCGCCTCGTCTCCGTGAGCGAATGTGCCGCCGACGCTGTCACCTGCTATGCGCCAACCACATTCGACTGGACCAGTCCCGACACGGGCTGGTCTGCGGGACCGGTTCTCCCGCCGGACCATCTCGTCGACGGCGACGGCCATCCGCGCGGAATGGCGGTGGATCTCGACGGTGACGGTCGAACGGACTGGCTTACCGCCTACCGCGATGGGGGCGGCGACCATTTGGGCGCCTGGTTGTCCGATGGCGACGGCTTCTCGTACGACGCCGCCTACGTGCCCCCGGAGGTGCTTGTCGACTACACGACAGGCGGTGACGGCGCGGTGCTGAGCGAACTCGTCGACGTCAACGGCGACGGTCTGCCCGATTGGGTTACCGCCTACCGAAACGCTGGCGATGTGCTGGTTCGCGATATTACCTTGAACGATGGAACGGGTTTCAATGTCGACGCGCCCTGCGATCTTCCGATCGAACTGACCGACCTGACCGCCGGCACCAACGGCATGCGCAAGGCTCGCCTCGTCGATGTCGACGGCGACGCTCGCGTCGACGTTCTCGTATCCACACGGGACGATACCGGCGTCTGGCAGCAGGGCGCCTGGGTCAACACCGGCGGCGGCTGGATAGCGGATGGATCGTTCCTCCCGCCCGTGATTGGTCTGGACTACGCCGCGAGTGCCGACGGCATCGGTCTCGCCGACCTCGTCGATCTCAACGGCGACCAACTTCCGGACTGGGTGCAGGCGGTGCAAACCGACGACGGAACGGATCATCACGGCATATGGCTCAACACGGGCTCCGGGTGGTCCCCGGACGCCGGTTATGTACTCCCGGTGGTACTCACCACCTATGTTGGCGACGCCGAGGGGATTTCCCGCGCCGAACTCGTCGATGTGAACGGCGACGATCTTCCGGACGTGGTGCAGGCGCACCGCCGCGGCGACGGTACCGAGGACCGGCACGTTTGGCTCAACACCGGCAGTGCCTGGCAGTCCGATGCCGGGCTGGCCCCGCCGGTGGTCTTGGCCGAACGGACGAGCGCCGGACACGAACTCCATTATGGAACGTTCATGGACGTGAACGGTGACGGACTCCCCGACCTGGTTCAAAGCTACCTGAACACCTCGGGTGTCCTGCAGGTCGCCGCGTGGCGTCAGACGGCAAGCGGATGGACGCCCGACAACGATCTTGCGTTGCCGTTGCCGCTGCACGCACTTCGCACCGGCGACGACAGCATTGCCATCGGCGGCCTCGTCGACATGAACCACGACGGCGCCATGGACCTCATCCTCTCCGCCGAGGGGTATGCGCCGGAAGCTTGGCTAAACAGCGTGGGTCCGAACGGCGTCGCCGGCGTTCTCGCCGTTGAACGGATTACCACCGGTTTTGGCGTGGAAACCCGCATCGAGTACGCCTCCAGCGCCAATTCCGACGTCTACGCGCCGGCGATGGTGTCGGGATACGGCAGTTACCCCAACCTTCCTCTGCCGGGTCCATTCATCCTGGTTGGCGCTGTCGAGGCAAGCAACGGCATCGGAGGCTTCGACCGCACCGAACATGTCTTCGGAGATTTCAGGGCGAACGCCGTGGGCCGGGGTTCTCTCGGCTTTGCCTGGCACACGATCACCGACGTGGCCACCGACACGGTCATGCGCTCGCAATTCAGCCAGGAATTTCCGTTTGCGGGTCAGATGGTGGAGACAACGAAGTCGATTGGCGGCTCGCTGGTTTCCGAAACCTACCAAACGGCTGCACACAAAAGCCTCAACGGCGGACTCACCGACTACCCCTATGTCGCCGGCAAGACCACGACCGTATACGAATTGAACGGGAGCGAGATTTCGACCCATTCCGTCATCACGGCAATCGACGATTTCGGCAACGCTACCGAGGTTGCCACGCAGACTGCCGACGCCACCGGCACCTACGTCGAAACCGTAACCAATACGTGGCAAAACGACACCACCAACTGGGTGCTCGGCAAGCGGACCCAAACGGTGTTGGAGAACGCGGCGCCGAACGTCCCATCCATCACGCGCACCACCGAATACACCGTGAACGCCAAGGGACAGACGATACAGAAGGTCGCTGAGCCCGGACATGCCCAGGCTCTGACCACGACGTACACCTACGATGTCTACGGAAACGTCACTTCCACGACCACCAGCGCCGCTGGCACGACCGATCGCACCGGCACGGTCGCCTACACGACGGACGGCCGTTTCCCGTCCGAAGCGACCAATGCCCTCGGCCACGTGCTCCGGAAAGAGTTTGACGAACGTTTCGGCGAGGTCGTGCGTAGCGAGGACCCGAACGGATCGGTGACCGAGAGACAGTACGACGTACTGGGACGCCAGGTGCTCGAGACCCGCATCCACGTTAACGACGTCCAGCAGGACCAATCGGGCAGCGATGCGGTCGTCTACGAATGGTGCGGCGCCCAGAGCAATTGTCCGGACAATGCGCTGTACTTCGTTGGCACGCAGGGTAATGAGGACGAGCCCGGCGAATCGGTCTATTACGACCGCGTCGGTCGGGAAGTGCGAAAACAGTCCTTGGGCTTCGACGGCGCCCCAATCTACCAGGATACGGAATACGACGCGCGCGGTAACAAGGCGCGTGTTTCGCGGCCATACTTCGCCGGCGATCCGCCCAAGTGGACGAGCTACACCTACGACCCCCTCGATCGCGCGATCGAGGTCGTTCGGCCCGACGGTGCCAGAACGACGACCGTATACGCCGGGCGCACCCGCACCGTTACGAATGCCCTCGGACAGACCACGTCGACGACCCTGAACGCCGCCGGCAGTCCGGTCGAGGAAGTTGACGCTGCCGGCGGCGTAACACGCCACACATACGACGCCGCCGGACGGCTGATCGAGACCGTGGACCCGCTTGGCAACCGGATCACCGCAGATTTCGATATCTTCGGGCGCAAGGTTGCGATGTCCGACCCGGACATGGGCGATTGGACGTACCAATACGATGCGTTCGGTCAACTCGTCAGCCAGACGGATGCCAACGGCCAGACGGTGACCATGAGCTACGATGCGCTTGGCCGCATGGTCCAGCGCGTGGAACTAGAGGGAACAACCACCTGGAGCTACGACACGGCGCAGAACGGTATTGGCAAGCTGGCCGAAGTGACCCAGGCAGGATACTCGCGTTCCCACGAATACGACGATCGCGGGCGCCTCGCCAGGGAGACCGTCACCATCGACGGCCAGACATTCGAGACCGCGTACCACTACGTGCGCACGACCGACCGGCTGGATCGCGTGGTGTACCCCAACGGTTGGACGATTCGCAAGGAATACACCGAATTTGGGTATCCCCAGTTCGTCAGGAGCGTGAATCCCGAACTCGCCGCCGAGGTGGATGCCCAGTGGCAAGAATCCATCGATCTTGCCCAGGCGGCGCAGACCCTCGAGTCCGACCTGCAACCGGCGCGGGATGATCACTACGATCAGATGAACTACTACAAGGGGTTGGCCGATCCGCTGGCGGCCCAGGCGAAGTCGCTCGCCAACGAAGCCAATCGCAAGGTCGAGCAGTACAACGACGCGGCGCGCAAGTCGCGCCAGCACGCGCAATCGTACCAGGACCACCTGGCGGCCGCCAATGAAATTAAAAGGCAGATCGCATGGCGCAAGGAGGTGCGCGAAAATCACATTGCCGCCGCGGCGGCGGCGGATAACGACGGGAACGTTCCCGCATACAATTTTCACATCGAATGGGCAAACAAGTACGCAGACGAAATAAACGCTCTTGCACCGCAGCACGATCAGAAGGTCCACGTTGCCGAAGGCCAGGCCTATGCCGCCAACGAATGGGCGGCCAAGGCCAACCAATACGCCGCCGAGGCCGAGAGCCTTCAGGCGCAGGCCGAAGACAAGATCGATGATGCAAATGGATACTATGCGACGGCCAACACCCACGCCGAAGCCATCAACGATATCGATCGACAGGTTCAGGCTGCTGTCGACGCCGCCAACAACGCCCATGAAATCTACGAATCGCTCGCCGAGCGCCTGACCGAGGAAGGCACGACGCACTGGGAGGCGACCGGTACCGCCGCCGACGGTCAGGTTACACAGTTCAAGCAGGGCAACGGCATCGTTACCGATCTCGAGTACTACGGCGATACCGGTCGTGTCGCGCGCATCAGGGCCATGGGAGATCCCGCCCTGGCGGAACCGCTGGGTATCGAGGAAATCACCCGGTACCTCGACATGCTCGGCGATCTCGTCGCCGACTTCAACGCCCAGATTCTCGAGTTCCAGACACTTGCCGATGCCGCGGTCAATGAAAAGGCCATTGCCGAGACCGAGGCCCAGAGCGAGCGCGACAAGGCGCAAGGCCACCGCGACCTTGGCGAATCGGCGCTCGCGATTCTTGCCGATGCCCGCGCCGTACAACTGGACGTCGAGGTCGCCATCCAGCATACCCGCATACTTCTCAACGAGGGACTGGTGGGCATTCACCAGGACAGCATCGCCACGGCGCTCTCTCTTATCGATGAATTCGAAGATGCCACCGGCGCGCCGGGGGAGGGTCGTGCCCTGCAGGTCGCGTACCACGAGCTCCTAAAGGCCCACTATGGCGCCATCGAGGACTTGTATCTGGGCCTCTCGTCCACCTATGCCGGCCTGGAGGCCGAGGCTGCCGAACTTGAAGCCGATCCGCCGCTTGATGCGCCCGGTTTCCAGGCGCTGGCCGAGGACAGCAGTGCGCTCGCGACCTACAACGAGGTACGGGCGGCCGCCTACGATACCGCCATGCTCGGCGCGCTCGAAGGCGGCGAATCGCCGGTCCCGCTCAGTCAGTTAAACCTCTCGCTATCGGCCGCGCTCATGGAGCAACGCGGCCGCCTGTACGATCACCACGGTGACCTCGTCGACGCACTGTTCCGCCGTGGCCGGGATCTGGCGGCGGTGCTTTCCGCGTACCACGACGAACGGGGCCTGCCGGGAGCCGCCGCTTATTACCAGGGCAACACCACCGCGGGTCTGGACAAGGCCGATTTCCTGCGTCGCATGGCCCGGGCCTACAAGGAACGCGGCGGTGCGCTACACGCCACACTGCAGGCCGAGCAGGCGGCGTCCGGCGAAGGCGATGCATTTGACAACCAGTTCGCCGAGCTGGCGGCGCTGTTCACCACCCAGGCTGCGACCTACGAGGAGATGCAGTCGGCGCTCTACTGGCAGGAGTTTTACCTCGGGCTCGCCAATCGTCTGTCCGACGCCACCTCGCTATACACCGAACAGGCGGCCGGCAATGCCGCGCTGGCTGCGCGCCACGCCGGCGAGGCGGCCAACGCCCGCAACGCCAACGATCATCGGCTGCTGGTGGGCGTCGATGGCGCCGTGCAGGACGAGCAGTACTTCTTCGACGCCGTCGGCAACCTCACCAGCCGCGCGGACCACGCCGTAGACCTCGAGGAGCAATTTGGCTACGACAGCCTGAACCGTCTCACCGACAGCACCCTTTCCGGAGAAGGCGCTGCCCTGTATGCGTTCGCCGGAATTGAGACCACCACCTACGCCTACGATGCCATCGGCAACCTCATCGAGCGATCCGACTCCGGGAGCTACACCTATGGCGGGAGCGGCGGTGCGGGCGTTCACGCCGTCAGTGCGATCAGTGGCCTTGTCAACGCCGCGTATGCCTACGACGCCAACGGTAACCAGCTCTCGGGCAACGGGCGCAGCGTCGCCTGGAGTTCGTTCAACAAGCCGGTGCAGATCAGCGCGGGCGGCTCCACCGTGACTTTGGCCTACGGCCCCGAGCGCCAACTGGGCAAGCAAACCCGGCCCGACGGAGGGGGAGGCACCCGCACCACCTACTACGTAGGCGCCCTGTACGAGAAGAGCGTGACAACGGGCGGGGAGACGACATCGCGTTACCATGTCACCGCGGCCGGGAAAACCGTGGCGGTGATCAACGACACGAGCGCGGGAGTTCCCGAGACCCACTACCTACACCGGGACCACCTGGACTCCATCGTGGCGACGAGCAACGAGGCGGGGCAGGTGATCGAACGCTTTCACTACGACCCCTTCGGCAAGCGCCGCATGGCGGTGATCGACGACGACCCGCTCGGCACGACGCTCGACCTTGCCCGCTCGGACCGGGGCTACACCGGACACCGTCACCTTGAATCGGTGAACCTGATACACATGAACGGCCGGGTATACGACCCGGGCATCGGCCGCTTTCTGTCGGCGGACCCGCACGTGCAGTTTGCCGGCTACAGCCAGAGCTACAACCGATACAGCTATCTGATGAACAACCCGCTCAATGCGACCGACCCGAGCGGATACTTTTTCTCCAAGGTGTTCAAGAGAGTGAAGCGGCTGTTCAAGAAGGTGCTCAAGGTAGTCAAGAAGGCGGTGAAGACAGTGGTCCGCTTCGTGAAGGAGAACATACGCACGATAGCGGCGGTGGCGATAGCGGTGGTAGCGCCGATGGCGCTGGCGGCGATAGCGCCGACGCTGGGTTCGATAGCGGTGGGGGCGATCGCCGGGGGTCTATCCGGCCTGGTTGCCACGGGCAGTTTGAAAGGCGCGCTGTTGGGGGCGGCGACGGGCGCGGCGCTGGCGGGTATAGGCAACGCGTTTGGCCAAACCAACGGGATGGCGTTTCGATCTGGCTGGGTGCGCACGGGGATGACGAAGAGCGGCGAGATTGTGGTGAAGGGATTGACCACGGCGGGCCGAGTGGCGAAGAGCGTGGCGCATGGACTGGCGGGAGGGCTGCGCGGTATGCTTTCGGGAGGCAGTTTCAGCAAGTCGTTCATGTCGATGGGATTCACGCAGGCGGTGTCGCCGGGGATAGACAGGCTGGGTGGCACGGGGCTGGGTGGCAGTG
>JAUIEZ010000013.1 GCA_030429665.1 Gammaproteobacteria bacterium
AAAGCGCGGATGATGGCATCGTTGTTCCACAGTTCGACGAACCAGCGAAACGACATGCCTGTCATGGGAAAGCTGCCGAACTGGCTCTCGTTGAAGGACAACAAGACCACCACCGCCACCGGCAGGAACATGAACAGGTACACTGCGATGGTATAGAGTCGGATGAGGCTCCAGCCGTTCATGTCGCGATCACCTCCTCCTAGGAAAAACTCTTCGCGATCTGGCCCATGCCGATGAAGCGGTTGTACACCGCGACCAGCGTGCCCAGAACCAGCAGCAGCACCAGGGACAACGCCGATCCGAGCGGCCAGTTGAGCTGCACGATGATGGCCTCGAAGACAAGGTTCGCGAACATGGCGTCTCGCGGGCCGCCGAGCACCATGGGCGTGATGTACGTGCCGGCGCCGAGCACGAAACACAGCAGGCTGCCGGCCGCCAGTCCCGGTACGGACAAGGGGAGCGTGACCTCCAGGAACGCCTTCCATTGGGTGCAGCCGAGTGAGCGCGCGGCGCTCTCCAAGCTCTCGTCGATGCCATCCAGGCTGACGTAGACGTTGAGCACCATGAACGGCAGGAGGAAATGCACCAGGCCGAGAATCACCGTGGCCTCGTTGTACAGCATCTGGATGGGCTCGGAGATGATACCGAGGCTCATCAAGGCGGTGTTGAAGGCGCCGCTCACACCGAGGATGTTGATCCACGACATGGTGCGGATGATGTAGCTGATCCAGAACGGCAGTACCAGCATCAACAGCAGTAGTGTCTTGTAGCGGGTGCGCGAACGCGCGATGAAATACGCCGCGGGGTAGCCGAGCAACGCGCATAACAAGGTGGTGATGGCGGCGATGCGCAGCGTGCCGAACAGGATGTCGATATAGAAGCGGTCGGTCAGGGCTTCCTTCCAGTTGTCCAGGTAGAAGCCGACCTGCTCGGCGCCGGTGGCGGTGCGAAGCCAGAACGAATAGACGACGATGAAACAGACCGGGATGACCAGCAGCAGGAGGATGGCAGTCAGTGCCGGCGACAACAGAATCCACGGTTGCCGTGCTTCACGGGCTTCGACGGTTGACGCCATGCTCCTCCTCGCGCCGTTTGTTCGGCGCATATCTTTATCGTTGGATCAGTCTAGGTGCTCTGGTATCATTCTTCAAATAGATGTTAAAAATGGAAGTTATAGAAATAAAGAATGATTTGACATGAACAAGGATTTACCCACGCCGGAACAACGCGCCGCGCTGTTTGCGCGCAATCTTGACTGGAACCTGCTGCGTACGTTCATGGTGATCGTCGAGTGCCGCGGCATTACCGCGGCGGCCGAACGACTTGGCCTGAAACAGCCCAGCGTCTCCAATGCGCTCAGGCGATTGGAGACGAGTGTGGGAACACGACTGGTAGAGCGCGGGCCCAATCACTTCCGCGTCACCGGCGCGGGCGGCCGTTTGTACCGCGAATGCGTCGAGATCCACGGTTCGATACTCCGGCTCGGGGACGAGTTGCGCGAGGTCACCGACGAGATCGACGAGCACGTGCAGCTCGCCATGGCCAGCCACGTGGTGTCGCCGCTGTTCAACGACACGCTGTCGAAGTTTCACCGCGCCCATCCCAAGGCCACCTTGTCGGTGGACATTCTCTCGAGTCGCGATATCGTCGAGCGTGTGCTGCATCGCAGCGTGTCGTTCGCGGTCTGCCTGGTCAACGACATGAACCCGCGACTCGAGTACCGTCGGCTCTATCGCGAATTCTTCGGACTTTACTGCGGCCCGTCCCACCCGCTGTTCGGACGGTCGGGGCTGACAATGGCGGACTTGAAGGGCCAGTCGTCGGTTTCCTTCACCACCGATCAGTTCTCCGACGTGCTGCGCCCGGTGGCGATGATGCGCGCCGAGGCGCGGCTCGACGAGCGCATCGTCGGCATCTCGGCCAATCTCGAGGAAGTCCGGCGAATGATCGTCGCGGGACTGGGTGTCGGTCCGCTGCCCATCCACGTGGTGACGCGAGACGTGCGCGACGGACTGCTCTGGCGGCTTCCGCCGTACGAATCACCGCCGGCAATCGACGTGTTCCTGGTGTTCAACCCCCACACCCGGCTTAATCGCGCCGAGTCGGCTTTCCTCGACATGCTGCTCGAAGCGATTCGCGTGACGCCGATCGACGCACGTACCTATGCGGGGAGCGCGCCGCCACCGGGATCGCGCGGCGAGCAGTCTCGCGTGAAGACATGAGCGGCTCGATGTCGTCGCCGCGGTTGCGCAATGCCGGTGAGCACGATCTTGCCGAGCTGAACGCGGTGGTCGAGGCGGCGGTGATGGGCTGGTCGCTGCCCGAGCGCGTCAAGCGCCTCGCCGTCGATTCGTATCGTTACACGGCGGAAGACATGCTTCATCTGGCAATGCGTGTTGCGGTTGACGAAAACGGCCGGATCGTCGGCGTGGCCGCGTTCGAACAGGCCAGTCGTCGGGAAACGCCCGGCGGCGTCAGCGGCCTGTTGTTGCATGGCCTGTACGTGGCACCGGCCGCACAGCGACGCGGCATCGGCGGAGCGTTGCTGGCATCGGTGGTCAAGGCGGCCCGGTACGCGGGCCACGAAGGCGTGTTGGTCAAGGCAAGCCGCGACGCGGTGGAATTCTTCAAGGCGCGAGGTTTCCAGCGCGCCGGAGACGAAAGCGCGTCGGCCTATCCCAACCTGTTCTGGCTGCCATTGTCGGCATGACCCAGAATCGCTGTCGCGTTTCAGTCACCTAGCGGGGAGATTTCGATTGATCATCTACGGGGACGCACAGTCCGGTAACTGCTACAAGATCAAGCTGCTCGCCAGCCTTCTCGACATCGATTACGCGTGGAAGGAAGTCGACATCCTTTCGGGAGGTACGCACACGGCCGAGTTCCTTGCCCGTAACCCGAACGGCAAGATCCCGCTGCTCGAATTGGATGACGGGCGCTGCCTGGCCGAGTCCAACGCGATACTGAATTATCTCGCGCGTGGCACGCCCTTGCTCCCGACCGACCCTTACGAGGGGGCGCTCGTGCTGCAATGGCAGTTCTTCGAGCAATACAGCCACGAACCCTACATCGCGGTGGCCCGCTTCATCAACAAGTACCTGGGAATGCCCGAGGAGCGGCGCGACGAGTACCATGCAAAACAGGTCGGCGGTCATCGCGCGCTCGCGGTGATGGAAGTCCAGCTGCGCGATACGCCGTTCATTGCCGGCCAGGCCATCACCATCGCCGACATCTCGCTCTATGCCTACACCCATGTCGCCCACGAGGGCGGATTCGATCTCTCGGCGTATCCGGCGATTGTCGACTGGCTGGGACGCGTCTCCTCGCAGCCACGCCACGTGCCCATGGGATGAAGCTCGCCGGGGGCGGATCGGTCCGCGGCGAGACCGCCGGATCAGTTTGCGGCGAGCAGCCTGGCGCGCGCCGTGAGCAGGAACATCACGGCGGCGAGTCCCCCGGCGCCGAAGATCATGCACATCACGACGATCTGGTAGCGCACCGCCACCAGCGGTGAGACGCCCGAGAGGATTTGCCCGGTCATCATCCCGGGGAGGGCGACGAGGCCGACCGCGAACAGCGAATTCATGGTGGGGATCAGGCCGGCTTGCAGCGCCGTGTTGCGCGCGTTCGTCCAAGGCTCGCCGCGCGCGAGCTCGGCGACGGCACGTTCGGCGGTCAGGCTGACGTTGTTCATGGCGTTGGCGAACACCATGCCGGCCAACGGCACCGCGAAGCGGGGTTCGTACCACGGATCCAGGCCCAGCACGCCGACGATCACCAGGACGAGGGTGCAGCCACCGGCCACGCCGATGGCGGCCAGGGCGTGTGGGAGCAGTGAACGGCGCGCGTTCGTCACCGAAGACAGTGCGATCCAGCTCGATGCGCCGACCATCACCGAGAGCACGGCGAGCACCACCAGCAAGCTGTTCGATTCGAATATGAAGGTCAGCAGGTAGCCGATGAGCAGCAGTTGAACCAGCATGCGCGCCAGCGCGTAGAGCGCGTTGCCGGCGCGCAAGGACCAGGCGAACATGACTGCCACCACGGCGAGTGGCGCGGCGAACGCCAGCGCCAGGTTGGCGACCGGAATGATGCCTACCGCGGCGCTCACCGATGCCTCGATGCAGCCGGATGGCACGGAATCACTGGTAGGCCTTTTCGAGCACGGCGCGATAGTCGCGGATACGGCTTACGTAGGCGACCGGTTCGTCACCCCGCGCGTAGCCGTACTTGAGATCCCGGTAGTACTCCCGGCGGGACAACAGCGGCAGGACTTGCTTGAGGTCGACCCAGCGATTCTCGTTCTTGCCCAGGCGCTCGGCGAGAGCGCGGGCGTCTTTCAGGTGGCCGAAGCCGATGTTGTAAGCGACCAGGGCAAACCACAGCCTGTCGGCCGTCTCGACCCCGTCGGGCAGGCGCTCGAGCATCCGGTTCAGGTAGCGCGCGCCGCCGTGAATGCTCTGCACCGGGTCCAGCCGGTCGTCCACCTCGAGCGCTTCGGCGGTGCGTTTTGACAGCATCATGATGCCGCGCACGCCGGTGGGGCTCACCGCCTCCGGATCCCAATGCGACTCCTGGTAGGATTGGGCGGCGAGCAGCGTCCAGGGAAGGTCGAACGTTTCCGCGGCGTCCTCGAACAGCGACTGGTAGCGCGGCAGGCGCTCGTCGATGCGCCGCGCGAACACGGCCACGTCGACGTAGTCGAAATTGGTGACGTGGCCGTAGTAGCGCTCGCGAATGGCGGCGAGTTCGCCGCTTTTTTCCATGTCCGCCATCCACTGTTCCACCGCACCTGCCAACGTCGTCCACGCCGGCGCGAGAATCCACGCCAGGGGCTGCGGATCGGTCAGATCGAAGGCGACTTCCAGTTCCGGATGGTAGCGACGATTGATCTTTACGATATTCGAGTCGGCAACCGTGCAGTCGATTTCCTCGTTCCATACCGCCTCGAGCAGTGACTCGGTGCCGACGCCGGTTCGTGTTTCCCACGCCAGATCGGGATGGCGGGTTTTCAATTCGCGAAGTCGTTCGTCGTAGCTGCTGTCGGCGATCACCGAGATTTTTCGGCCGGTAAGCGCATCGATGTCCTCGGGTATTTCGCCGCCGCGGCGGCACACGACCTGCTGCGTCACCGACTGGTACGACGGGCCGAAGGTCATTCCCGCGTCGATGCGCTCCTCGGTGCGTGTGAGCCCCGCGGCGGCGATATGACCGCGATTGTCTTCGATCGCCTCCAGTATCTCTTCGATGCTGTCGAGCACGACGAACTCGACCGAGACGCCCAGGTAGGCGGCGAAGTGTTTCGCGAGATCGTGCTCGGGGCCCTTGTCGCCGTGGGCGCCGCGGTACCACGTGGTAGGTGCGTTGCGCGTAAGCACCACCAGCGCATCGCCGTCGTTCACGTTACCCGGGCGCTCGGCGGAGCAAGCGCCGAGTAGAGCGGTTGCCGCCGCGACGGCGTTCATTCTCGGCCAATGGCGTCCCGTTTTCATGCGGGCGGGTTACGGCGGCAACGCATCCGGTTCACGCGTTCTTGTGGATCTGGACCTGGTGCGGGTAGGGAATGGAGATGCCGTTGTTGTCGAACGCTATCTTCACTTCCCGGGTCATGGCGAACTTGAGTTCCCAGTAGTCGGCCGCGTCGCACCACAGTCGAACACCCAGGTCGACAGAAGAGTCGCCGAGGTTGATCACGCGAATCCAAGGTTCGGGTTCGGCGTGAACACGCTTGTCGGCATCGACGACGCTGCGTATCAGGGATATCGCCTTGTCGGTGTCGTCACCGTAGTCGATTCCGAACGTGAGGTCGACGCGGCGCGTGTCATTGGCGGAGTAGTTGATGATGATCGCGCCCCAGGCCTTGCCGTTGGGCATGATGATGGACACGTTGTCCGGCGTCACCAGTTCGGTGGTGAAAATGGTGAGGTCCTTGACGGTGCCCGCGGTGCCGCCGATGTCCACGTACTGACCGACCCTGTAGGGTCTGAAGATGATCAGCATGACGCCGGCGGCGATGTCGCTCAAGGTGCCCTGGAGGGCAAGGCCGATGGCCAGAGATGCCGCGCCGAGAACCGCGACCAGGCTGGTGGCCTGGAAGCCGAACACCTGGAGTACGGCAATGATGACCACGGCGAGAATGCCGTACTTGGCGATCGACGAGAAAAATCCGCCCAGCGTCTTGTCGATACGCTCGCTGGACTCCACGCGTCGGCGAATGAATCGCGCTACCATGCCGGCCACGATGTAGCCTACCACGAGGAACACCACGGCCTTGGCTGCATTGATTAGTAACGGCGCATAGGCGCCCAGTTGTTCCATCGCCTGATCCACGATTTCTTGCCTCTTCTCTTGGTTGGTGAACTCAATCTTACATTAAGGCAGGCGATACAACATCGATCTACATGATTTGGGCTGTACCGCCTGGTTTGGTTATGATTACGGCCGATCGACTAACCTGCGACGAAAGACGGCGCCGCGTGTTGGCGGGGCCGGCGTTCGCATCGGAGGACGACATGACCGTGTCGATGTTCGTTGCGCTTGTTTTCGTGTTGTGGTCCGGGGTCGCACACGCGGGCGAGTGGTCGCTTCGTCTCGGCGGCATCTCCCTGGAGGGCATTTCGGTCGACGAGCGCATAGCCGGCGACAGCTACCACCTCGGTCTCGCCAGCGATACGGCCTGGTTCGCGTTTTCCTTCCCCGCCGAGGACGGTCGACGGCCCGCCCGCGCCTTCGCCCGGCACGTGGATCTCAACGGATTCGGTCCCGACATCCGCTGTTCGGAAATTGGGGACGGCGGGCTCCTGCTCGACGGATTCGAATTGCGCGGTGAGGTCGTCTGCTCGCGACCGCGGGGCACCTTGACGCTGTTCGGACGATTCGAAAACTGAGAGATCGAACCTAGCCCCGCCCGTCTCTCCGGTACGCGGCGACCGTCTGCCGTATTCATTCGTCATTTTTTATCTTGCCCAAGGCTTCCAGCGCCCGTGATCGCGCGAAACCGTGATCGACGATCGGCCCGGGGTAGTTGTCATCAAGGCGCACGCCCGCCTTCGCCAGCGTGTCGGTATCGGCTCGGAACGGCGCGTGAATCAGACGGTCGGGAAGGTTCGCCAGCTCCGGCACCCATCGTCGCACGTAGTCGCCGCCGCCATCGAATTTCTCTCCCTGCAATATCGGGTTGAATATCCGGAAATAAGGCGAGGCGTCGGCGCCGCAGCCGGCTACCCACTGCCAGCCACAGGCGTTGTTCGCAAGGTCCGCGTCGACCAGCGTATCCCAGAACCAGGCTTCGCCGCGCTGCCAGGGAATCAGAAGGTGCTTGACCAGGAACGAGGCGGCGACCATGCGGACGCGGTTATGCATCCAGCCGGTGTGCCACAACTCGCGCATGCCGGCGTCGACCAGGGGATAACCGGTCTCACCGCGGCTCCACGCATCGAAGGCCGAAGGATCGTCCCGCCAGGGGAAAGCCGCAAACCGCTTGTTGAACGGTTCATCGGGCATGCGGGGCCAGTGAAACAGGAGGTGGTGGCAGAACTCGCGCCACACGAGTTCGCGCAGGAATGCGTCGCCGCCGGTGGTCAACGCGGATTCCGCGGACTGCGATTCGCGTACCGCGTGCCACACGTGGCGCGGGGAGATCTCGCCGAAATGCAGATGCGGAGACAGTCGCGAGGTGCCCACGGTACCGGGCGCGTCCCGCCCCTCGCGGTAATCGGACGCGGCCTCTTCGAGAAACACGTCGAGTCTTTCGTGTGCACCCGTTTCGCCGGGCACCCAGGATTCCCGCAGGCCGCCTGTCCAGTCGGTTCCGGCGGGGAGCAGGCCGAGCTGATCGACGGTGAGGCTTTCGATGCCGGTCGGCGGCGGCGCCAGCCGATCCGGCGCCGGATCGGGTTCGGCAGGTTCACCCAGGGCGAGCAGCGCCTTGTAGAAAGGCGTAAATACGCGGTATGGCGCGCCTGACCCGGTGGCAATGCGCTCGGGCTCGATGAGCAATCGTCCGCGCAACCGCCGTAGCGTTACGATATCGCCAAGCGCCCGGTGCACCTCGTCTTCGAGTTCGCGCTCGAACGGTTCGTAGCGGCGGTGGAAGTAAAGCGTATCGGCTTGATGCTCGCGCACCACCGACTCGAGCGCGTCCACCGTGTCGTCGCGCCGGATCACGAGATCGCTGCCCAGGTCGCGCAACGACGCCGCCAGCGCTTCGAGGCCGTGATGCAGCCACCACCGGCTGGCGCCACCGGTTTGCCACCGGCCGGCGCGCTCCTCGTCGAGCACGAAGAGCGCAATCACCGGACCGCCGTGCCTTGCCGCCGCGTTCAACGCGGCATGATCGCTGGTGCGAAGATCGTCGCGGTACCATACGATGACGGGAGCGGAATCGGGCATGGTGTTTGATTGGGTGGCTTAGAAATTGTACAAATATTGTACAACATTTGTATAAGGTGATGCCATGGGTAAACGGTTATCTTTGTATGCCTCCGTGCTGTTAGGCGCGCTGTGGCTCGCGCCCGCGCCTGTCCTGGCGTCCGGCGAATGCGGCGTGTTGCTCGATCACCGGGTGCGCCCGCTGGGCGCGCGTGACGCAGTCGACTTGTGCGCGCTGTATCGCGGCAAGGTGGTGGTGATCGTCAATACCGCGAGCCGTTGCGCGTTCACGCCGCAATACGAGGATCTCGAGACGCTCTATCGCGAGTATCGCGAGCGTGGCCTCGTGGTGCTCGGTTTTCCCTCCAACGACTTCGGCAACCAGGAGCCGGGGACCGAGGCCGAGATCAAGTCGTTCTGCGAACTGACCTACGACGTCGGCTTTCCGATGTTCGAGAAGACCCGTGCCGCCGAAGGCAATGCCGATCCGGTATACCGGGCACTGGCGGACGCCTCCGGAATCTATCCCACGTGGAACTTTTTCAAGTTCGTGCTCGATCGAGAAGGCGAACTGGCCGGTTATTTCCCGAGCCGCGTCGCGCCTGACAACCCGCGACTGATCGCGCTGATCGAGTCGCTTCTCTAGGTGCCCACTGCCGCTATTGCGTTCTGACGGCCCGGTTCAGGGCGGCCAGGGCCTTCGGAATGTCCGTGCCAACCGCGACGGCGCCGGCCGCGTCCACGGCCCGCCGCCACTTCACCGAGCCGTCGCCGCCGACCAGCACCGGTTGTCGGACGGCTTCGGCGAGGGCGGTCAGCTTCTCACGCAATGCCTTGGCGCGGTGGTGCGACGACACCGACAGCACAACGGCCGCGCAGCGCGCGATGCGCGCCGCCGCCGCGATCTGCTCGACGGGAAGATCCGAGCCGATCAGGACCACGCGGTAGCCCGCGGTGGCCGCCGCCAGCGAGAACTGCATGATGCCGAGCTCGTGATGCTCGCCCGTCGGGCATGCCGCCACCACGCGCGGTCCGGTGGCGTTTCGATTGACGTGGTTCAGCCGCGCACCGATCTTGTTGCGCAGGAACGTGGAGAAGAAATGTTCGCGCGCGATGCCCGCCTCGCCCTCGCGCCAACGCTCGCCGAGCGTATCGAGGACTGGCGCGGTGATGCGGGTCGAGACCAGCGGCAGCGAATACAAGGAGAGGGCGTCGTTGTACGCGGCGTCCAGGGCAGGTTCGTCGAACGACTCGACGGCGGCAAGCATTCGCCGTACGTACGGGGCGAATGCCTCCTCGGCGTCCTTGGACCGGTCCGGGGTGGACGCGTCGGCCTCGTCCAGCAGCGGGCGCACGCGGCTCACCGGCACGCCGTCGTCGAGCAGGGCGAGGACCTTTCGGATTCGCTCGACATCGGCGTCGTTGTACAGCCTGTGGCCCTTGTCGGTGCGCCGGGGACGCAACAGCCCGTAGCGACGCTCCCAGGCTCGCAGGGTTACCGGGTGCACCCCGGTTAGCTGGCTGACTGTGCGAATCGGGTAAAGGTCGTCGTGGACGAGGGGGCGTAGGGTCGCGTCTGTCAATGGTCGGGTTTGTTCATGTGCGAGGTTTGTACGAAGCAGTCGCCGGCATCTCGACCGGTCCTCGCTAAACGAGGTCCAGCGCGTGGGCTTTCAGGTCGTCGATGTCGATGATTTCCAGGCATCGCTCGTGGGTTGCCGAAAGGATCACGCGCGGTGCGCGACCCGCCTCCAGGGCCTGTTGCCAGCGTGCCGCGCACAGGCACCAGCGGTCGCCGGGGCGCAGGCCGTCGAAGCCGAACTCCGGCACGGGCGTCGACAAGTCGTTACCGACCGACTGGCTGTATGCCAGGAACTCGGGAGTGACCTCCACGCACACCGTGTGCGAGGCAGCGTCTTCGGGCATGGCGTCACAGCAACCGTTGCGGGTGAAGCCGGTCAACGGCCTTGACGAGCAAAGGGTTAACGTATCGCCGAAAATGTTTCGCTGCATTGCCTCGTCCTGGTTTTTCGCTCTAGATCAGATTTCTGAGCCGCAGCGCCTCGGGGTGGGGATCGAGGTAGACCTGGCTCGAAATGTAGGGGTCCGGATGAACGCGGAAATAATGCCTGAACAGGGTAATGGGCACAATCAGCGGCACCTCCTCGCGGCGGTAGCGTTCGATCGCGTCTGTCAATTCCGCCTTGTCGCCGGCGTCGATGCGCTTTTTCAGGTAGCCGAGAACATGCTGCATCACGTTGCAATGACGGGCGCGGTTGACACGGCGCTCGAGCGCTTCCATGAGTGTCTCGAAATACGCCGGCGCCGCCGATTGCGCGCGATCGCCCGCGAGGTTGGATAGCAAGGTTCCCAGGCGCCTGTAGGCGGCATTGGAATGCGCCATTACCAGGTACTTGTGGCGGGTGTGGAAGTCGATCAGGCGCGCCGCCGTGATGCCTTCATCGCACAAGGC
Source organism: Gammaproteobacteria bacterium (assembly GCA_030429665.1). GTDB lineage: Bacteria > Pseudomonadota > Gammaproteobacteria > Arenicellales > CAJQKF01 > BQJD01. Next base: position 10,844 of record JAUIEZ010000013.1, read on the forward strand.
GCGCCATCGGCGATGCACGAACACACGGTTGACGAAGTTTTCGCGTAGTACCGGATCGTTCAGCCGGCCCTCCTCCTCGACCGGCAGTTGCGGAAGCCGATCCTGCAACACGCGGCCAAAGACCCCGCTGGTACTGCGCGCCGCCGGGCCACCCGATTCGGGATACAGTTTGACCCGCGTCATTCCGCAACTCGGCGAGTCCTTTTTCAGCACGAAGCCGTCGATCGTCGCCGCGTTGCCGGCAACGGATTCCGCGTAGTCCCCGAGTTGTTCCGTGACGTCAATGGAGGGATCCCGCACGCCCACCGCGCGCGGCCTCGCCGGATCGTCGCCGACCAACCTGATCGGTGGCCGGGGAACCGGAAGGCCGATCGCGGTTTCGGGGCAGAAGGCGACGATATCGGTGTAACGGGACAGTTCGCTGACCACGAATACGTCGCGCTTGTGGCCGCCATCAAATCGCACCGCGTGGCCGAGCAGGCAGGCGCTGACGCCCAGGTTCGGCCTCGGCGCGGCGGCGGATTGCGATTTCTCGGTACGAGTGGTCATGGAACCTGATCCGGTGTTTGCGCGTTGTCGCAGCGAATTGTACAATACTTGTACAATTGTTGTATAACAATCCTTGCCACGCCGCGGCCACGCGCTCAGGCCGGACACACTGAATCGATAACTGTAGACGGGGAGCCCTGCGCCAGCGGTTCCCGGCGCTTCGCCGCCGAACGCGGCCGGGGCGCAGGGGTGTATCATGCCTGCCTCCAACCCCGGTCCGGGGCGGCCGGCCACAATTTGTATGGAACATGAGTTACGAGCGAGAAATCGACCATTCCCACGCGCGCCAGGCACGGACCGGTGTGCTGCTGGTCAACCTCGGCACGCCTGACGCCCCCGATCGCGCCTCGGTGCGGCGATACCTGCGGGAGTTCCTTTGGGATCCGCGTGTCGTCGAGATATCGCGGCCGCTCTGGTGGTTGGTCCTCAACGGCATCATACTCAATACCCGCCCTGGGCGTTCGGCGCAGGCATATGCGAAGGTGTGGGGCGAGGCAGGTTCGCCCCTGCTGGACATTTCGCGGCGCCAATGCGCCGCGCTTGCCGAACGCCTGGGTCGCGACTACGGTGATTCGATCCGGGTCGAACTGGCAATGCGTTACGGGACGCCTTCGATCGCCGCGGGAATTCGCTCGCTGCGCGAGCACGGCGTCACTCGGCTGCTCGTTCTTCCACTGTATCCACAGTACTCGGCCACGACCACGGCCAGCGTGTTCGATGCGGTGGCCGATGCGTTGCGGCACGTCAGGCGCATCCCCGAACTGCGGATGGTCAACAGCTACCACGACGATCCGGCGTATATCGAGGCATTGGCCGAATCGGTGCGCGCATTCCAGTCGAGTCACGGCGTGCCTGACCGACTCGTGATGTCGTTCCACGGCATACCGAGGGAGTACTTCGACGCCGGCGATCCGTATTTCTGCCATTGCCAAAAGACCGCCCGGCTGCTGGCCGAACGCCTGGGCCTGGCGAACGAACACTATGTCGTGACGTTCCAGAGCCGGCTCGGCCCGCGTGAATGGCTCAAGCCGTATACCGACGAGACCCTCAAAGCGCTGGCGGGGCAGGGACTGCGCCATGTCCAGTTGATCTGCCCGGGATTTTCCGCCGATTGCCTGGAGACGCTCGAGGAAATCAAGGTCGAGAACCGCGACTATTTTCTCGCCGCCGGTGGAGAGCGGTTCGAATACATACCGTGCCTCAACGACAGCAACGAACACGTGGCGATGATGAGCGATTTGGTGGCGCGACACACGGCCGGCTGGCCGACGGAACCTGTCGAGAGCGCGCCGACTCTGGAGCGCGCGCACGCCATGGGGGCGAGTCGATGAACGTTTCCGTCGACCGGGAAGGTCGCGCGCTGCTGGTGGTCGCCCACGGCAGTCGCCGTGGCGCGTCGAATGACGAGGTACGCCGTCTCACCGACGCGCTACGCAGCCGCGCGACGGCATTCGAATGGGTCGAATGCGCATTCCTCGAGCTCGCCGAACCCTCCATCCCCGGCGGCCTCGAATCGCTGGTGGAGCGCGGCGCCCGGGAAATCGTTGTATTGCCCTACTTTTTGTCGGCCGGGCGCCACGTCGTCGAGGATATTCCCGGCGAAATCGCGGACGTTGCAACCCGTCATCCCGCGGTCCGTATCCGTCAGGCCGCATACCTCGGCGATTCGGCCGGAATCGTATCCCTGATGCTCGAGCAGGCCGGTTCCCCCGCGGACGCCTAGGCACCCGGCGCGCCGGTGCGTTACTATCGATTTCATTGATCGAACGCGACACGTGACCGCCGCCGGCTAACGTCGGTGACGCGGCGGTGCCTGTTGTTACGCGTGAACAAACGAGGCAAGAGGAGACGAGCATGGCGAATATCGAAGGCGGTGCACTCAGTTACGAGATCAACGGCAACAAGTTCGTCGGATTCTTCGCCCACGATGCCGACGCCGACGGCCCCCGGCCCGGTATCATCCTGGTCCACGAGTGGTGGGGCTGCAACGACTTCGTCCGTGAGCGGGCGCGCCGACTGGCCGAGGCGGGGTTCTGCGCGTTCGCCATCGACATGTTCGGCGGTGGCGCCACGGCCGACAAACCGGACCAGGCCGCGGCGCTGATGAATGGCGTGCTCCAGGACATGGAGGCCGGCACGGCGAGATTGAAAGGCGCCTACGACGTCATGCTCGGCCACGCGGGCGTCGACAGCTCGCGTACCGGCGCCATCGGTTACTGTTTCGGTGGCGCCATGGTGCTTCACATGGCGCGCATCGGCATGCCGCTGAAGGCGGTGGTGAGCTTCCACGGCGCGCTGGGATCGTTTCACCAGGCCGAACCCGGTTCCATCAAGCCGCGCATACTCGTTTGCCACGGTGGCGGCGACAAGATGGTGTCGATGGACGACCTGGAGGCGTTCAAGCAGGAGATGGACGCTGCCGGCGCCGACTACGAAGTGATCGTCTATGCCGATGCCCTGCACGGATTCACCAATCCCCAGGCCACCGAGCGCGGGCAGAAGTACGGTCTGCCGCTCGCTCACGACGCGGAGGCCGATGCCGCGTCCTGGCAAGCCATGCTGGACCTGTTCGAGCGCTCGTTCTGAAACGATTGCGCGTCACTCGTCCGATTGATGAATACGCCGGCGCGCGCGTCGATGCCGTTGCACGTCGGGAGAATGCGCGCTGCGCCTGGTCGCCGGCCTGCTGCCGGCGCCCCCACGCCCGAATCCGTGCCACGACGCATACGCGGTCTATGCATTGACGCGGACGACACGATTTCCCGCGTAGTGCCGACCAGTAGGGTGCTAGAATCCGCGATAAGGGTGTGAGCAGCGTCGTGCAAGCCGGGAAACATCGGGGTGCGCGACGGAGAACGGATATGCGGACGACGGGCGAACCGGATTTCAGGTGGGGTGACTCGTGAGTGGCGTAAATACGACGGTTTCGATGTTGTCCACGCTGCCAACGGGTGTGTCTTCGGCCGGATTCTGGGAATGGGATCTTGTCGAGCGGACCGTTTTTTTCTCCGGCCGCCTGATGAAAGTCCTGGGCTTGCGCCGTGACGGCAGCCGGCTCTCGGAATCCGAAGTCCTGGAACTCGTTCATCCCGAGGACGTCGACGAGTACCGCCGGCGGTTGAGCGACTGCCTGGAGGGCACGAGCGAAGTGTTCGACGTGGAGGTGCGCGTTGTCGATGACCTCGGCGCACTCCACTGGGTCGTGAATCGCGGTGTCCTGCAGTACGACGACGACGGCGATGCCGTTCGCATGTCGGGTACGATCACCGACATCACCACGCAGCGAAAGCTGGAAGCAGCAATCCGGCTGGCGGCCGGCGAAGTACCCGGCCACGCCGGGTCCGGGCCGTTCGTCCACCTCGCGAGCTGCCTGACGCAGTCTCTCGAGTGTGATATCGCCTTCATCGGTCGCCTCGAGGCATCCGGCGAACGAATCCGTACCCTCGGCGTGTGGCGCGACGGGCAGGCCGGCGACAACTTCGCGTATCGCCTCGACGTCTCGCCTTGCCGCGAGGTGGTGGGGCGGGAGCTTTGCATTTTTCCCGAGGCGGTCTCGAGGCTGTTTCCCGGCGACCGCGCGTTGATCGCTGAACGTGTCGAAGGCTATGCAGGGTTTCCACTGTTCGACTCGAGCGAGCGGCCGGTAGGCCTGATCGCGGCGCTGTTCCGGCAGCCCATAGAAGATCCCGATCTGTGCGGTAACCTGTTGTCCGTCTTCGCGCCGCGAGCCGCGTCCGAGATCGAGCGAAGCGACCACGAGCGGGCGCTGGTCGAAAGTGAAAGGCGTTTTCGTGACTTCGCGGAGGCCTCGGCGGACCATTTCTGGGAAACCGACGAGAACCATCACTTCACCAATGTCACTGCATGGGCGCAGTCGTTGATCGGGATGCGGCCGGAAAAAGCCGAAGGCCTGGCGCGCTGGGAGTTTCCGCGGGCGCGGCCGGTCGTCGACGACGACTGGGCGTCGCACCGCGCGGTGCTCGACGGACATCGCGAGTTTCGCGATTTCCTTTACAGCATCGCAGGCCCGGACGGGGAAAAGTTCATCTCTGTCAGCGGCGTGCCCGTTTTCGACGAGAGCGGACGGTTCCGGGGTTACCGCGGTACCGCGACCGACGTCACCCAGCGCGTGTTGTCGCAGCGTTCGGAGAACGAAGCCCGCGAGCGCCTCGCGCTGGCCGTTCAGGCGGCCGACCTCTATGTCTGGGACTGGGAGATCGGCGCCGCCCATACGCTGTGGCGCACCGACCCCGAACCCATGCTCGGCCCGCGGCCGGCATCGGGATACCCGGATTTCACCGACATGGTGTTCGAGGAAGACCGCGACCTGTTCGAGCAAGCGTACCGCCGCAGTATCGAGGACGGTGAACCCTACGTGGCGGAATTCCGCCTGCGCCGCACCGACGGAAGCCGGCGCTGGCTAAACGCCAAGGGTACCGTCGTCAGGGACGCGCGCGGTACGCCTTTGCGCCTGATCGGGGTAACCCAGGACATCACCACGCGGCGCGAAAACGAGGAACGATTGCGGCTTGGTGCCACCGTCTTCAATACCCGCGAACCGGTGATGATTACCGATCCCGACGGCGTGATTCTTGACGTGAACCACGCCTGTCTCGCGCTGTTCGGTTTTTCACGCGAAGAAATGCTCGGGCAAACGCCGGCGATTCTTCAATCCGGCCACCACGACCGCGACTATTACCAGGCGTTCTGGCGGCAACTCGCACAGAACGGCTACTGGCAGGGCGAGCTCTGGAATCGTGCCAGCAACGGCACGGTGATCCCCAACTGGGTGATCATCGACTCGGTGCGGGACGAAGACGGCCGAGTGCTGCGCTACGTCGCCACCTTCAACGATATCAGCGAACGCAAGCAGGCCGAGGAGCGAATACAGAAGCTCGCCTGGCACGATGCGCTGACCCAATTGCCCAACCGGCGCCTGTTCAATTCGACATTGGACGACGAGCTGCGCAGCCATCGCCGTCGCGGTGTCGTCGGTGGGCTGCTGATGGTGGACCTGGACGATTTCAAGACCATCAACGAATCGCTCGGCTACCGTACCGGGGACGCGTTGCTGTTCGCGGTTGCGAAGGTGTTGATATCCGAAACGGCCGAGCACGGCACCGTGGCCCGGGTCGGCGCCGACGAGTTCGCCGTGCTCTTGCCGGAACTCGGCACGCAGAAGGATTTCGCGGTGCGCCGGCTGCGCGAGCATGCGGCGGCCATCGTGGATCGCCTCAACGAACCGTTGGCGGTGCGCGGAGACACCTTTCGCGTGTCCTGCAGCTTCGGCATCCACGTCTTTCCCGAAGCGGATCTCGACGCGGAAGCGCTGCTTTCCCAGTGCGAGATTGCGCTCAACCGGGCCAAGCGCGACGGTTACAGTTCCGCGCGTTTTTATCACCCCGAGATGAAGGAACGCTCGGACGAGCGCATGAAGGTGCAATACCTGCTTTCGACCATGGTCGACGAGTCGCGCGTCCACAACCTGTACCAACCCCAGGTGGACGACGAATCCAGGGTCATGGGCGTGGAGGCGTTGGCGCGCCTGCGCGACGACGACGGCGAGTTGCTCGAACCCACGCAGTTCATCGGCGTGGCGGAAGAGACGGGATTGATATACCGGCTGGGCGAACAGGTGCTGCGCCGCGCCCTGTTCGACATGGTCGAATGGAAACGCACCGGGTCGTTCGAGCCGGACTTCGTCGCCGTCAACGTGAGTCCCCGACAGTTCCTCCAGGAAGGCTTCGTCGACACCGTGGTGGCGGCACTGGCGGAGTCCGGCCAGCCGGGGCGATGCCTGGAGCTGGAAATCACCGAGAACCTGCTGGTGGAGGATTTCGACCGTGTGGTATCGGTGATGAGCGCCCTGAAGTCACACGGCGTACGCTTTGCCGTCGACGACTTCGGCACCGGCTACTCGTCGTTGGCCTACCTGAACCGACTGCCCATCGACAAGCTGAAAATCGACAAGTCCTTCGTCGCCGCACTGGACGACCAGGACGAATACAGCCGATCGATCGTCACGATTATCCTCTCCATGGCACAAGCGATGAACCTGCACGTCGTGGCCGAGGGCGTCGAGACGAGCGCCTCGCGCGAAGCGCTCAAGGGATGGGGTTGCGTGGCCTACCAGGGCTACCTGTTCGACCGCCCGCTACCCGCCGCCTGGCTGTCCGGCGAGCGCTCGGACGAAGATCGCCCGGCGGCCAGCCGGTAGTCGAACGGACCCCGCCTTCTTGTTTACCGCGCAACCGCGGTGAACCGCCCATCCGGGCGTGTCGATCCCGGCACGGGAGCAAGACGGAACCGGATCGCCGTTGTGGGATAACTCACATACACCGGACCACACTGCCTTCAAGATGACCTACGAATGTTTCCGTCGGGCGCTCAGGCGACGAACTCAACGGGAACTTCGACCGGAGCGCTTCCTCGAAATTGCTCCGGGCGTCCGGCCAGACGGCACTGATCGCCTGGATGGCTCGCGCCAGCCGGGCGGTCATCGTGAACACGACGTGTGACCGGCGATTCAAGGCGCTCGATGCCGCGCGATGCGCCATGCGAGTGCCGTCAATATCGCAATGAGGTCTCTGGTGTGAACCATCAGTTGACCGAGTACGACGTGGGGTACGTATCATGATCATCAACCACGAATGCAACGAGCCCAGAACCTGTCATCTACTGGGCAAGGTAACCATCGGATCGATCTTCGGCGCGGCGATGGTAATGTTCTGCGCGCAAACAGCGGTGGCACAAACGAAGAGTGCGCTGCTGCCTTCATCCGTAACCAAGGCGGCCCTGGAGGCATTGCGCGTTGAGGAGGAAAAACCGCTGGCCACTCAGGAGATCAGGCAGCTTCAGCTGCCGCAAGGGTCTAGCGGGCGGTCCGACGTCAACTTCAGCGAGTCAGGTGTAGCCAGTGTGCCGTTTGCCGCTCCGGATACCATGATCCTGCAATTGGCGCCGAATCTTTCCCAGGACGACATCGAGCAGTTGGCCGAGGAGAAGCAATTCAGAATCGTCGACGTCTACTCGAATACCGGGCAAATCAAGGTGGAAGCCGATTTGTCGGAGTACTTCAAGCCCAGGCTTACGGACGATTCGGCCAACGCGACCATATTGAGAGGAGCGCTCGAAGCATCTTCGGCATTCAAGAGTGATCCACGCATCCTGGGGGCGTCCCCCGACCTGTTTTTCTCCAACAAGGCGTATAGCTACGGTATCGCCAACGTCGAACTGCCGAATGCCATGTTCGACTCGTCTTCGACCACAACGGAAATCGTCGACTGGGGCGTGTCCGATATCGAGGCCGATCAAGTGTGGAGCGAGCCCGGTGTAGAGAACGGCGTCGTGTTCGGCGTCATGGACACGGGATTCGCCCGACACGAAGATCTGATTTTCTCGAGGCTGGGTAGCGACATACCTCCGGCGAATCACGGCAACCACGTGGCGGGTATCGCCTGCGCAAAACACAACGGTGTCGGCACCAGGGGCGTTATACCGAACTGTTTCGTCAGGCCGCGGGTCGGAGATTTCGCGCCGACAAGCCCGGGCGGCGGAAACGTGCTTCAGTTCTACGTCCTTTTCTCGCAGATCCTGAAGACCCTGAACGATTTCATACCGATCCGATTCGAGGTGAAGACGTTCAACTTGAGCCTTGGTTATAACTGGATGCCGAATTTCGGTATCAATCCCGACGACCAGGACGCTTCTCAATACCGAAAACTGGTCGAAAGCCAGGGAGAGCTGTTCTTGTCCATACTCGAACTCGCGGACGAAAAGGACAAGGTGATCTTCTCTGCCGCGGGCAACGATAGTCATGGGTTAAGTGATCCCATGGACGCCCAGTTCGCCAGCCCGTTCAACTGGGCTGCGTTCACGGCCAGAGACAGGGGTATCTCAGCGAATGGCGTGGTCGTGGAAGCGCACGACCAGACCGGCGCGCGCGCTTCGTTTTCGAACGAAAAGGGCGACTTGTCGTGCCCCGGAACCGATATCGTGAGTACGATTGCGCTGAATGCCGACGGAACGATCTCGCACAACCTGTACGGCGCCATGAGCGGCACGTCGATGGCCTCTCCCTATTGCGCCGCCGCGCACAGCCTGCTGTCGCTGCTGCGCCCCGGATACTCGGGCGTCGAACTCGTCGAGTGCCTGAAAAGCGATTCCGAGCAGTCCGATTCCGGGACGCCGCGAGTGAAGTTGTCCGAGGCCTTGCAAAAGTGCCCTTCGTGACGGGTCGTCGTTGAAATCCAGGGCGACGAGAACGCGCTCTATGGTGGACATACTTCCCTGTAACCGTCCACAGGGGCGCCGGGTCCGGTTTCGGACCCGGCGCCGTTTTTCATTGCCGGGAACGGCATCCCGGCACGCGCTCGCGGCTAGGCGAGTTTTTCCCGAAAGAAGGCGATGGTCCTTTCCCACGCCAGCTTGGCCGCCTGCTCATCGTATCGCGGCGTGGAATTGTTGTGAAATCCGTGGCGTGTGCCCGGATAAAGATGACGGGTGTATTCCTTGTCGTTCGCTTTCAGCGCCGCCTCGAAATCAGGCCACATGGCATTGATTCGCTCGTCATTCTCGGCGGATTGAACCAATAACGGCGCCCCGATCTTCGCCACGTCCTCGCTTGCCGGCGCGGCACCGTAGAACGGCACGGCGGCTGAAAGGTCGGCTCCCATTTCCACGGCGAGAAAGTTGGTGGTTCCGCCGCCCCAGCAAAAGCCCACCGAACCCAGCTTGCCGCTCGACAGCTCGTGTGACCTGACGAACATCGCGCTGTTCAACATGTCGGTCTTTAGCTGTCCCTGGTCGAGGCTGCGTTGCAGTTCGCGTCCGTCGTCGTCGTTGCCCGGGTAACCGCCGACCGGGTATAGCCCGTCGGGCGCCAGCGCGATGAATCCCTCGACCGCAGCGCGTCGCGCCACGTCCTCGATGTAGGGATTCAAGCCGCGATTCTCGTGGATGACGATAACCGCCGGAAACGGACCGTCGCCGCTCGGCCGGACCAGGTAGCCCCGCATGGTGCCGCTGGTGCCGCCCGGGGAGTCGTACTCGACGTAGGTCGCCTTGATACGCTCGTCGGTGAAGGAAATCATTTGCGCTTCGGCGTAGCGCGGCAGCAATGCCTGCGCCATTGCCAGGCCCGAAACGCCGGCTACGGTCAGCGCGCTCGCGCGGCTCAAGAACTCGCGTCGGTCGATAAAACCGTGGCAGTACTCGTCGTAAAGGTCGTACACCCGCTTGTCGATGTCGTTGGACTTGATCATGCATCCTCCTTTCGTTGTCGATTGGACTGTCGGGAAGGCGCGTTTGCAAGGACATCGGCATACGCGCGGATTGGGTCTACAAGCCGACAGTTTACTCGTGACGCGGCCATCGGCCGGCGGGCCCGAGATTACAGATGGTCAAGGAACGCGGTGCCGTCGGTCGGGTGGGACGAAACGCCAAACCCTGGTCTAGGAGATGATCAGCCAGGCGGAAATCTGCGCCGCGAGCAATCCGGCGATAATGGGCATCGGCGCGCTGACCACGACGCGCCCGAAGGCAAACCGCGCGCCCAGCAGCGGTACTTCGAACATCAGCATGCGGTTCACCGCCATCATCGACCAGGCGGTCATCAGCGCCACCAGTGGCGCGTTGGTGGCGCCCGCCCGAAACAGCGCGATGGCCAACGGAAAGGCGACCATGGGGCCGCCCGGCAGGAACGCGCCGACCGCCGACGCGAACAGGACGCCGGAAAAGCCGGCGTCGGCGCCGAGCAGCGCCGATACGTTCTCGGTTGGCAGCAGCCTGCCGATGCACTCGGCCGCGATGAGCGCAAACGGGATTCGCAGCGCCAGGGCGCGAAGCTGGCGGCCGGCCTCCACGAGCGCGGCGCGGTGCGCATCGGGCTTGCGAAAGTGCGCGTAGGCGGCCAGTGCCACCAGCATCACCACGACGAAGGAAACGGGGATGACGAGGTTTTTCATATTCGGTGCGCCAACAGGTAGCGGGCCAGCAGGCCGGCCAGCAGGGGCACCGGCAATGAAGCCAGCACGCGCAGCGCCACGAACTCATGCCCGAGGAACGGTAACTCCCATATCACGATGCGCTGCACCCCGAGCGTGGACCAGGCACTGAGGTACACGACGCAGACATCGAATGGCGCGCCGCCTCGGCGCAGCGCCAGCACGAGCGGAAACGCCGCGAACGGTCCCGCCGGCGTGAAGCAGCCGGCGATCATCGCGAGCAGGTAGCCGCCCGCACCGCTGTCCGAGCCGAGCCAGCGCGACACCGCTTCGCGGGGCAGCACCGCCTGCACGTAGCCGCCGATCAGCAGCGCGGCAGCGATCACCGGCGCGATCATCGCGAGCAGCACCATGGCGTCGCGCACCGCCGCCAGCGTTGCGTCGACGCCCTGTTGCCACCACAATGCCGCGGCTGACAGCGCGGCGAGCGCGACGAAGAACAACGTCAGCTTGCTCGGCCGTCCGGGCGGCGCGTCCCGCTTGGCAGGCGTCATGTCGCGTCGGGGCGGGGCGTGAAGTGACCGGCGCCGAACGGGCGCGTGCCGGCGCTAGACCGGGGATCGGCGGCATGAGAGCTGTGGCGGCGTGCTTGCGTTGTGGGGATTCTCACAGACCTCGAAATCGGTAGCCTCGTACAGTCCGATCCATGAATCCACCAACGGGCCGGGAGAAGGGTCATGTGCGACGCGACGTTCATCCAATTCATCGAACACGCCGAAACGATGGGCAACCTTCCGCTGATACCCGAATCGGCGCTCGTGTCGGCGCGTCCCGGCGTAGCCGTCGTGCCCGGTGTCGTCGCGCTGGACCACCCCATCGAAGTCGGGATCGACGATCTTGTCGGGCGCGAGAACGAAGCGGACAGCCGACGATAGTCACGGACGACGGCAGCGATCGGTCGCGCCAACGGTGTTGCGCCAAGCGGTCGGCGTCCACCGGCCCGGGCCGCGCCCGGTTGCCCGAAACGAACGGTTGATGGGGTTCGGTTGCTCAATCGGATATCAGGCGCCTGCCCATGCTGACCACGGGATCCGGCGAGTAGCCGATGGACCGGTAGAATGATATGACCGACGTATTGGTTTCCCGGATCTGCAAATTGATCTTCGGGCAACCCTTGGATTGCAGGTCGCGCTCGACGTGGGCGACGAGCGCGCGACCGATACCCAGGCGGCGCCGGGCGGGCGACACAGCAAGGTAGTTTATCCAGCCGCGATGGCCGTCGTAGCCCGCCATCACCGTCCCCGCGATGGTCTCGTCGACCACCGCGACCAGGAATAGCTCGCTTTGCACGCCCAGCTTGCGGGCAATGTCCTTGTACGGATCGTTCCACGGCTTCGTCAATTCGCACTCGCGCCACAGCGAGACGACTGCCTCGGTGTCGGCGGCCGCGAACGCCCTGATTGTCGTCGACCCGGGCGTAGACGGCGCGCCTGGCTTGGCGGATGGCTCCGTCACTGCATGCGTCCCGACATGACCATGTGGGACAACCGGTCGGCGTCGATGTCTGCGGTGGCGACTTCGCCCTGCAGGCGGCCGCCGCGCAGTATCACCACGCGATCGGTGACCGCGACCACGTCGTCCATGTTATGGCTGACCAGCAGCACCGACACGCCGGTTTCCTTCAGTTTTCTCACGAGATCCAGCACCCTGGCTTTCTCGCGAACGCCGAGTGCGGCTGTCGGCTCGTCCATGATCACGAGCGCGGCCTCCCAGCGCAGCGCGCGACTGATCGCCACGGCCTGGCGTTGGCCTCCGGAAAGCCGGTTCACCGGCGCGTCCACGGACTCGAGCTCGATGCCGAGTCGCGCAAGATATTCCCGCGAACGCTCGCGCATGGCCCGCTTGTCCAACGTCCGCAAACCGGGTACCCAGGAGCGGCGCACGAGTTCCGAGCCCATGAACACGTTCTGGTAAACACTCTGATCCACCGCCAGCGCCAGGTCCTGGTAGATCGCGGCGATGCCGGCTGTCAACGCATCGCGCGGTCCGGTAAAACGCACCGGCTTGCCGCGCAGCCGCACGGCGCCGCGCGACGGCGGCTGGGCGCCAGCGACGATGCGCATCAGGGTGGACTTGCCGGCGCCGTTGTCGCCGCACACGCCCACCACTTCGCCCTCGTCCATGGCGAGCGACACACCGGACAGCGCCGAGACCGCACCGTAGGTCTTGCCGAGATCCTCTATCTCCAGCAGCACGCTCAAGGCTCGTGACCGGTTACCAGGGCCACTCGCCGTCGGCCGGTACGTTGGTGCCGTCGACCAGTACCGCGTCCATGTACAAGAACGGCCCGGCAGTGATCTCGTTCGCCGGCGTACCCTGGATCATCTTCTCGACGGCATCGGCCGCCGCCGCGCCCATGCGCTCGAACGGGATCGCCACCGTGGCGGTGAACAGGCTCTCGGGGTCGCGAATCCGGGCGAAGGCTTCCTGGCCGCCGTCGACGCCGGTAAGGATCACGTCGCCGCGCTTGTAACCCTGTTCGCGAAGCAGGTCGTCGATGACGAATGCCTGGCCGTCGAACGAGGTCCAGATGGCCTCGAAGTCGCCTCGGTTCTTGAGCAGAAGCGCCTCCATGCCCGCGCGCACGTCTTCGCGCCAACTCTTGGTCTTCGCCATGGTGTGGCTGCCGACAACGGTCACGCCGGTGTTCTCCTCGAGGATCACGTCGAAGATGCGGCCGCGCATGCGGGTGCCGCCATGGCCCTCATAGCGTTGCAGCATCAATCCGCCGTCGTAGTCCATCAGGCCCAGCAGGTGCATGCCGACCTGGGCGCCTACAGCCGCTTCGTTGACGTTGACGTCGAAGGCCGTATGCGCACTGGCGCCCGACATCACGGTGATGACCGGTATGCCCTTGTCTTTCGCCGCTGCAAGCTGCGCCTCCAACTCCTGGGTCTTGCCCATCGCGAGAATGATGCCGTCCACGCCTTTCTGGATCAGCGTGTCGAGTTGTTCGGCGTGACGCGGCACCGCGCCCTCGGAGTTGAGCAGAGTCACCGTGTGGCCGCGGCTTTCGGCCTCGGCGACGGCGGCGTTCGCGGTGCGCGCATGCGTGTCGGCGGACATCTGGAAGGCGATGATGCCGATCTGGGCGCAGTAGGCGGTGGACGAAAAGAGCAGGCCCGCGGCCAGCAGGCAGATTCGCTTCATGGGATGATCTCCGGAATCAATTTAATGGGGAACGCTGAAGGCCACCTTGCGAAGTTCCCTGGCCGAGGCGCTGACGGAAACGATGATTATAACGCCGAGCACGATGTCCTGGACGTAGTACTGCGCGCCGAGCAGGGTCAGTCCATTGCGCAGGGTGCCGATGGTGAGCGCGCCGATGAGGGTGCCGACGACGTTGGGTTTGCCGGGCTCGATCGTGGTCATGCCGAGCAGCACGGCCGCGATGCCGGTCATCAGGTATTCGCCGGCAATCGCCGGGCTGGACGACGACAGGCTGGACGTCAGCAACACGCCGGTGACGCCGGCAAGCAGTCCCGACAATCCGAGCCCGAGCAGCTTCATGCGCCGGGTGCGGATGCCGGCGAGCCGCGCCGGCTCCTCGGCCTCGCCGGTGCAGACCAGGTGCACGCCGGTGCGCGTGCGCTTGAGCAGGAACAAGGTCAGCGCCACGGTGAGCCCCATCCAGAGAATCATCGCTGGCACGCCAAGGACGTTGCCGCGGCCGAAGACCAGAAAAGCCGTGTCGAGGCGGCCGACATAGGCGACGCCCCCGGTGATCAGGTAGGCGAGGCCGTTGGCGATCGTCGACACCGCGAGCGTGGCGATCAGGGACGGAATGCGCATGCGCGTGACCACCAGCCCGTTGAAAAGGCCGAGTGCGGTACCGCAGCCGATACCCGCGAGCATGGCGAACACGATCGGATAGTCGTTGAACAGCAGCGCCGCCGCGCACACGCTGGACAGGCTGGCGACATGGGCGATGGACAGGTCAAGCTCACCCGCGGCCAGTGCCAGGGTGAAGCCCAGGGCGATGATGGTGAGGAAGCTGACGTGCTTGAGGATGCTCAGCAGGTTGTAGGGATCGAGAAAGTTGTCCGCGCTGGCGGCGAGCACCGTGAACAGCACCAGGTAGGCAATGACGGTGCCGAAGCGCTTGAGCAAGTCTTGCATGAGCGACGGGAAGTCGATGAGGATGAAAAAGGCGGTCGATTCTACGACGAACGCGAGGAAGCGGAGAAATCGAGAAAGCGCTTGTATCGTGCGTCGACGGCCGCCTTCGTCCCGGGGCGTGGCTCGAAACGCCTCGTGTCCGCGGCGACCCGTTCGCGGGCATCGTCGAACGATTCGCACCATCTCAGGGCAGTCATGGCGATCATGGCGGCGCCGGCCAGGCCCGGCTCGTCGGCGCCGGTTCGCACGACAGGCTCGCCAAGGACGTCGGCACGGGTCTGGCACCAGGTGTCCGAACGCGCCAGGCCGCCGCCGATGCGTATCGGTGGCGCCGTGGCGCCGCTCCTGGCCGCTTCGATAATGACGCGCACGTGGAAGGCGATGCCCTCGATGACGGCCAGCAGCAGGTCTGCGCGCCGATGCCCGGAGCGCAGCTCGAACCAGGCGCCGGTCAGCGCCGCGTCCCACCACGGCGTACGCTCGCCGTCCAGGTAGGGAATAAACAACGGACCGTCGCCGACCCCGCCCGACGCCCCGACGTGCCCGTCGATGGTGCCGTCTGTCATGCCGAGAATGCCGCGCGCCCAGTTCACCGTGCGACCGCCGCACTGGCTCGGCCCGCCCAGGTGCCACAGTCCGTCGCCCCACGGCACGGTCAGGATGCCGTCGACCACGCGACGTTGGCTGCTGATGACGCCAACCACCTCGGACGTTCCGGACAGGTTATAGCGGGCCCCGTGCGCGTAAGCGCCGAGCGCCAGGGCGCAGCACCACGCGTCCATGGCGCCGCACAATACCGGAACGCCGACCAGGCGCGGGTCGATGCCGTCACCGGCTAGTACGTGACCGACGACGGCCCCGGGCTCGGCCATGGCGGGAAGCTTGAGTGGATCGAACGCCGCCGCCTCGACGACTTCGGAAAGGTAGGTATCGCCCGGACCGAGGAGCATCCAGTTGGACACGGGATCGGACACGGCCTCGCCGGTGAGGCGACGAACCAGGAAATCCTTCGGTTGCAACACGGCCCGGGCGGCCGCGGTCGCCTCCGGTTCGTGTCGAGACAACCAGGCCAGCCGCGCGGCGGGATGAAACGGCGTGATCGGGTTGCCGTCCAACGGGAAGCGTTGGGCGAGCCGGCGCGCCTCGGCCAGCGCCCGGCTGTCGTCCCACATGATCGCCGGACGCAGCGATTCGCCGTGGGTGCCCACCAGCACCTGGGTGCGCGTGCCGCCACTGATCACCACCGCTTCCGGCGGCGCCGCGTTGTCGCCGAATACTTCGCCGGTCAGCACGAGGAATTGTCGCCACCATTCGTCCGGGTCCTGCTCGCGCCGCCCCGGAGCGGGAGAGTCGGTGTCCAGCGGCCGCGCCGCGAATCCGAGGTTCGTCCCGCTTTCGTCGATCAGCGCCAGGCGCAGGGAACTCGCGCCGAGATCGGCGACCAGCACGCGGCGTGAAGACCCGTTCATCCCGACGCCCCGCCACTCATCGTCGAAGCGCAGCGGGCCCGCGGTAGACGGCGGCGAGCTTGTTGCCATCCGGGTCGCGAACGTAGGCGGCGTAGAAGTCCTCGTTGTACTGGGGCCGAAGGCCGGGTTCGCCTTCGCTGACGCCGCCGTGGTCGACGGCCGCGGCGTGGAACGCGTCTACCTGCGCCGGATCGTCAGCCTTGAAAGCCACCATGGTGCCGTTGCCCGCGCTCGCCGGCTGGCCGTCGAAGGGGGTCACCAACCACAGGGCGAGTTCGAATCGGCCCTCGTCTTCGTAGGTGCCCCAGCCCGCCCAGCCGTCGAAATCTTCGTCGCCCACGTCACAGCGCGACAAGCCGATCGCGGCAAGCACGGGGTCGTAGAAGCGTGTTGCGCGCGCCAGGTCATTGGTGCCAAGGCAGATATAGGTGAACATGGGCCGGTGGTCCGGTCGGGAACGTGAACGCAGGATCGACGGCGTCCGGCAAGGGCAGGGTTCGCCGTCGACGTTTCCCGCAGTCTTTCATACCTTGCGGGCAAAACTCAACGCGTGGCGACGTTCACGGCCGCAACCGGCCCTGGTCGGGTCATCGCGAGATCGGCGCGTTAATCCCGGCGTACGCCTTGTAACCGGATCGCCTTGCGATCCGGTTACAAGACGGACCGCGGCGCCCGGATGAAATCTCGACGAGTGCCCGGGCCGGCCGGTTTACGGAAAGCGAACGCCGACCCCCAACGAGTAGACCCAGGGGTCGATATCGACGTCGATGTTGCCGAGGTTGGTCTTGGCCGTGGTGTCGATGTCAATGTAGCGCACGCTTGCATTGAAGAACCACTTGTCGTTGATGTCGACGTCGACGCCCGCCTGCGCGGCCAGCCCCCAGGAATCGTCGAGCTTGATGGAATCGACCACCGCGACTGCCTTCTCGTCCATGAATGTCGTGTAGTTGATGCCCGCGCCCACGTAGGGCCGAACATTCGATTCAACGTTGAAATGCCGTGTCACGCTCAGGGTCGGCGGCAGGTGGTCGACCTCGGCGATCTTGCCGACCCCGTCCAGCGTGACGTCGTGGGAGAAGGGCAGGGCGGCGAGAAGCTCGATACCGATATTCTCACGCAGCATGTAGACACCGTTGACATATAGCGACGATCCGGAGTCGACACCGATCGCGTCGTCGGCGACGACGCCGCTGCTGCCGTCGTTGGGGCTGACGTCGGCAAAGCCGAAGCGGGCCAGCCAGTCTCCTTCGGCGGCCGATGCCGAGAGCGAGACAGCACCGAGTACCGTGGCAATGGTTCCGGAGAGAAGTTTACGTTTGACGCTTTTCATGTTTTTCGCCTCGAATGACATGGTAAAAATTTCTGACAAGCATTATCGATGAAGACGGCTCCGGGGTTTTTGACCGGCGTCAGACGTTGGCAGGCACGCGCGGCGCAGGCTCAAAAGCGATAACATTGCGGTGCACATGTTTTTCCAACCGTGATGACCGAGGTTGATCGTGGACAAAGAGCGATATGAGAAGGGCTTATCCATCCGCAAGGATGTGCTTGGTGCCGAGTACGTCGAAAAGTCATTGGCCAACGCGTCGGCATTCTCCCGGGAATTCCAGTCTCTGCTGACGGAGTACTGCTGGGGTGAGGCGTGGGGTGACGAGACGCTTGACCGCAAGACGCGCAGTATCATGAACGTGGCCATGCTGGCGGCGCTGAATCGAATGCACGAGTGGGAACTGCATTTTCGCGGCGCGTTGAACAACGGCGTCACCCGTGAAGAGCTCAAGGCCATTCTCAACCAGGTCACCATTTACTGCGGCGTGCCGGTGGGGGTGGAGTGTCATCGCATTGCCAATAGGGTGCTGGCCGAGATCGACGGAGAATAATTCTCGCAGGCATCAACCGTCGGGCGGCGGCATGGGGATATCGTTTCCGCGTCGCCCGCGACAATCCGCGGAGAGGGCAAGCCACGCGTCGGGCGAGCCACGTCCGCTTTCTCGGGTGGAATCGAGGCGACGTTCTCGTCATGCAAGGCGATGATTTCGCCATCATCGAAGTGCGCCCAAAGGACGTCGTTGTTGACGCTCTCTTCCATGACCATGTGCTGGAAATTCACCGCCACGAACAACGACGGTTCGGAGACGGAGCGAGGCGACGTGGTGCGGTGGACGTCGTGGTTCTCCTTGTCGAGATGCGCCCCGCAGACTTCGAGCAGTCTTCGAACGCGCGCGGTCGTGTCCGTTACCGATGCCTCGTCATCGCAGTCGGCATTGCCAGTGTGACTCAGCGCGTCCATCATCATTGCGCGAAGCCTCTTTTGAACGAGACGGTAGATATCGAACCGGCGCGCGTGACAGTGGAAGAAGTCGCGGTCGGCGCGAGTCGTCGCAGCGGCCACGGCGTGGTTGTTGACGACGGCAATCGGGGCCAGCGTTCATTGACCTTGTTCAGGGAACGAATGGCGCCACGTAGCGGGTTGATCAGGTGCCGCGCAGTGTAGGGTCCGATCGCCGCCGCCGCCAAATGATACTCAACGGGATACTAAGAATTTGCCAGACGCACCGCGCTCTCAGGCACAACCCTGATCGTCGAGCAGGCAGGGAAGCTCTCCCGGACGCTCGAGTTGTATGGTCGCGTGGCCGATATGGAATCGTTTGTACAGGTTTAACTGTGCGTCGTGCAGGAAGTTCCTGCGCGGCGCCTCGTCGCGCAGCACGAGGTGTACCGACAGCGCCACCTCGGTGGTGCTGATCGGCCAGACATGCAGGTCGTGTATCCGCGACACCTCGTCCAGGTCCTCGAGAAAGCGCCGAATGGCGCCGATGTCGATGCGGTTGGGTACTGCGTCCATCGCCAGGTTCATGGAGTCGCGCAGCAGCGACCAGGTGCCGACGAAGATCACCAGGGCGATGGCGATACTGATCAGCGGATCCATGAGCAGCCAGCCGGTAGCGAGGATCACCGCACCGGCGACGACCACGCCCAGTGAAACCGCGGCGTCCGCCGCCATGTGCAGGAATGCCCCCCGGATGTTGAGGTCGTGCCGGCTGCCTGACATGAACAGTAGCGCGGTCGCGGCATTGATCACCATGCCGACGGCCGCCACCGCGATCACGGTGGCGCCGGCTACCGGTTGCGGATTGAACAGTCGCTCCACAGCCTCCCAGGCGATGCCGCCCAGGGTGACCAGCAACAGCAACGCGCTCGCCAGCGACGCTATGACAGTCGCTTTTCGATAGCCGTAAGTGCGTCGCGCGGTAGCACGACGTCCGGCCAGCACGGCCGCACCCCACGCAAGCAGCAGACCGAGCACGTCGCTTAAGTTGTGGCCAGCATCGGCGATCAGCGCCAGTGAGCCGGACAGCACGCCGAACAGTGCCTCGACGGCGACGAAGGCGACGTTCAGTGCAACGCCGATGGCGAAGGCGCGATAGTAGTTCGGGACAGCGTGATGATGGGCGTGCGACATGATGCCAGGGTGATGTAATGGCGAGGGCACGACAAAAGCCTCGATCGTGTCCCGACAATACCCGTCGTCACCAGCACGACCTTTCACTTCAGTGATGAATCCTCGCGAACGACTGTGTGGGGTGCCCTCAAGGTTCGAAGGTAGAGCGTTGATTATAAAACAATGAATACCGACGCGTTGAATAATGGATTGTGTCGATTTCGCATAAGGATTACTCTCGGCGCAAGCGAATATTAGCGAATGGATGCCAAGGCTTTAGTACAATAACGGCCCCCACGAGAATGGGACGATTGCTCAAGCGTACGAGGTGATATTTCGGATGGGCCGTTTTGGCGGCCCGAATATCAAGCGGCTAATTTACCTACTTTTGCGAGTGATCGAGGATGACGATGTCAATTCGATCTTCACGGATAGCTGCGGGATTCGTTAGCCCGTTGGCGGCCTCGTTTGCCTCATGGTTTTTTTTCTTCGCATTTTCCACCGCGCTTGCGCAGGACCATGCGTTGCCGCGACCGATGATCCCGGACAGTGTCAAACCGGGCGCCACGGAACCGCGACCGTTCGAACGCGACCGCGATTTGTTCGAACGTGACCAGGTTTACGAGGAGCCTTCCGTCCGAGGCGATCGGTCGAGTGACCTCGACGCGCCGCGCTTCGAAGTCTCCGGTATTCGCCTCAAGGGCGTTGTCGAAGACGAAGACGCCGGCGTTACCAGCGCCGACCTCGAGGCGATTGTCGACGAGTATCTGGTCTCCAGCACGCTATCCCTCGACGATCTTCGTCGAATTGCCGATGTGATCTCGAATTACTATCGAGACCACGGCTTCGTGCTGGCCCAGGCCTACGTACCGAAACAGACCGTCGAGAACGGCGTCGTCGAAATACATATCGTGCCGGGTCTGCTCGGCGACGTCATCGGAAACGGCAACGAGGATTATGACGTCGAGCAGCTCTCCAAGCCGTTTCGCGGGTTGTTCGACAACCCCGTGATTAAGGACCGTGTCGAGACCGCATTGCTGGTGTTGCGCGATTTCCCGGGCCTGGACGCGTCCGGTGTGTTCGCCCGCGGCTCGCGGCCGGGCACGGCCGATCTGCGGTTGGTCGTCGAGCAGGAAGACCTCCATGAGTTCTTCGTCACGCTGGACGATTACGGCTCGCCGTTCCTGGGAGAGTATCGGTCACGGCTGGACTGGGTCTGGAACAACCCGCTCGGCAAGGCCGACCAGATGGTCCTGGCGGGACTACAGTCTCTCGATCCGGACAACAGCGTCTACGGCGCGCTCGATTACCGAATTCCCTGGTTCCCCGGCGAGTGGCGCACGCCCCTGTTTTTCGGGTTCGGCGCGAGTTACAACGAGTTCGACGTCGGCGACCAGCTCGAGGCATTGGGTTTGAACGGCGTCACGCGGCGCGCCGGTCTTTACGTGGCGCGGGACTTCAAACGCTCCCGCACGCGGGACGTCACGGGCGAGCTCGGATTTGATCGCAAGAGCGCCATCACCCGGTTGGACGAGGCGCAAATTTCGCGTGACGACCTCAGTGTCTTCCGCGCGTCGCTGCGCCTGCGCGCCCAGGACGCGGCCCTGTTCGACCAGCCGGGTGTAACGCGTTTCGTGGTCGACTGGTCCCATGGCGAGGGAGACCTGTGGGGTTCCATGGCCTCTGACGGCGATCCGGAGTCCAGTCGCACAGGCGCCGGCGGGCGCAAAGCCGGAGGCGACTTCGACAAGGTCAACCTGCGGCTCGATCGTCTGCAACGCTTCGGCGAAACGGTGTCGCTGCTGGCGCGGCTGAATGGCCAATGGTCGGACGACCTGTTGGTCTCGCTGGAGCAGTTTCCCATCGGTGGCCCCGATAGCGTGCGCGCCTATCCGTTGTCCACGTTCCTCGTGGATTCAGGCTATTTCGCATCCCTGGAAATCGCCTTCGACCCGGCCTCGGATCCGACCCGGGTCGACACCACGTTCCTCGGCCGGCTGTGGCGCGATGCATTGCAGTTCTCGATCTTCGCCGACTACGCCCAGGGCGATATCAACGAGCCGCTCGCGGGTCAGATCGACCGCGTGTCGCTGGCGGGTGCCGGCCTCGGGTTGCGGCTGTCGGTCTCCGATACCTTTCAATTACTGGTTTCCGCGGCCCGCCCGTTCGGAACGCGCCCACCCGGCTTCGAGGAAGACGGCGGCACCCGCTACTTCGTCGCCATGAGCCTGCGCCTGTGAACGCGTTGGCCCGTTTTTCCCGATACACCGTCGCGCTGACGATGCGCGTGGCGCAATGGATGCGGCGGCGTCTGCCGGGCGCGCTCGCCGCCGTGACGCTGGTTGCCTCCAATCCGGGATTCGCGGCACCCGAGGGCGGCGTCATCAGCGCCGGCCTCGGCGCCATCGAACGTCCCGCCGCCGGCCGCGTGGTGGTGCGCCAGGAATCGTCGTCGATGGTGGCCGACTGGCGCTCTTTCGACGTCGATCAAGGCGAGTCGGTGCGCTTCGATCAACCGGGCGCGTCGGCCGCCGTGCTCAATCGTATCCACGATGCCGATCCGAGCCGCATCATGGGCACCGTGAGTGCCAACGGCCGCGTGTTCCTGGCCAACCCGAACGGCATGATATTCGGGCAGACCGCGGTCGTCGACGTCGGCGCGCTGGTTGCGACGACGTTGTCCATCGACGACGAACGCTTCATGCGCGGCGAATACCGCTTCGATCGCGGCGGCAGCGGATCGATCGTCAACCGCGGCGTGTTGCGTGCCGCGGACGGCGGCAGCATTTCGCTGATTGCAGACGCGGTGCGCAACGACGGGTTGATCGTGGCCAACCTGGGGCAAGTCCACCTCGCCGCCGGCGGCAGCGCGGTACTGGATTTCGACGGCGACGGGCTGATCGGTTTCGAGGTGGGCGCCGGCGAGGTCGCCGACGCGCTGAGCGAGGCGCATAACAGCGGACGCATCGAATCGTTTGGCGGACAAGTTCTCATGACCGCGAAAACCGCCAACCAGGTGATTTCGTCGGTGGTCAATAACGACGGCATGATCAGCGCCGACAGTGTCGTGTCCGACGGTGGACGGATCCGCCTCGTTGGGGACGACCGCGTGGAGAACGCCGGGGCGCTTTCCGCTCGCGGCGCGCGGCTCGGGGGTACGATCGACGTGCTGGGAGAGGAGGTCGTGGTCCGGGGACGGGGGCGTCTCGACGCCTCGGGTGCCGCCGGTGGCGGCACGATCCACGTGGGAGGCAGCTACCAGGGCGGCGGACCGTTGCCCAACGCGCGCAACACCGTGATCGAGGCCGGCGCGACGCTGCGCGCCGATGCGACCGTGCGTGGTGATGGCGGCAAGGTCATCGTCTGGGCCGACGACGCCACGCGTGTCGACGGCCGGATCAGCGCTCGTGGCGGACCGCTGGGCGGTGACGGCGGTTTCGTCGAGACCTCTGGCCGGCGCGTGCTCGACTTCAGCGTGCCGGTGGACGTCAGCGCGCCCGCGGGCACCGGCGGGACCTGGCTCCTGGACCCCGAGGATATCGTCATCGACAACGCCAAGGCCGGTTCCATCGTGGCCACGCTCAACGAGGGCGGCAACGTCTCGGTGAAGACCTCGGCGGAAGGCGAGGGCGAAGGCAACATCACCGTGGCGGCGGCCATCGAGAAGACCGCCGGCGACGACGCGGCGCTGACCCTGGACGCCCACAACCGCATCGACGTCGACGCGCCGATCACCTCGACGTCGGGAAAGCTCGACGTCAACCTGCTCGCCGGCCGCAAGATCAACATCAACAATACGATCGACACCAACGCCGGCAATCTCAGCGCTCGCATCACCGGCGCGGCGCAGGCGGCGTCCGATGCAAGCGGCCCGGAAACGACCTCCGATGGCGCCTCGGCCGTCGTTGACCAGGGCTCGGCGGATGATGCGCCCTTCGCCGATACACCGACTGGTCCGGACGACGACTCCGGATTGCAGGCAGGGTCGGTCGCCGACGGACCGAACGACGATGCGCCGGCCGGCGAGCAAGACGTCCTTGAAGGTATCGCGGCGAATGCCATGGGCAACGATACGACCGCCTCGCCGTCGGCGCCGGGGCCTGTTGCTGCGGTCGACGGGCAAGGCGACGTCGCCTCGACAGGCAGCGCCGGAGACGTGTCGCTGGTGCCCGATGAATCGGCGACCCTCCTCGACATGGCGCCGGTTTACGACGCAGATGTCGGCGTCGTCGTTGCCGATCCGGTCACCGGGGGCGATGCGGGGATAGACATGCGCGGCGCGATCCGCGCCCGCGGATCGGCCGTCGAACTTGCTGGCGGCGACGGCACGGCTCACGTATCCGGCGTGATCGACGTCTCCGACGAAACGGGCGCCGGCGGCAGCGTGCGAATTACCGCCGACGATATCGTGTTCGAGGGTGCGACCATCGATGCCAGTGGCGAGAACGCCGGCAGCGTGGACATCGGCGCCGACGCCAACGGCCGTCCGTCGGCTGAAACCGGCGCCAGCGTCGTCATCGACGAGGACAGCGAGATCCGCGCCGACGCGCGCGGCAGCGGAGACGGCGGTCGTGTCGCGGTATGGTCGAACGACGTCACCTCGTACCGCGGCGCCATCAGCGCGAGCGGCGGGCCGGCAGGCGGTGACGGCGGCTTCGTCGAGGTCAGCTCGAAGCAGCGGGTAAACCTGCACGGTGGCGTCTTCGACGTGTCGGCGCCGAATGGCGCCGCGGGCACGGTACTGATCGACCCGGTGACCCTGGACGTGACCACCGACCAGTTCATGCCGGGCGGCAACCTGGTGCTGCAGGCGGACGAGCGCATCACCGTCGCCGACGGCGTCGTGATCTCCACCCGCGACATAGGCGCCGGCACCGATCACCTGAATGACGCGTCGGTCGGCGATTCCGGCGACCTTACGCTCACCAGCCCGTTGATCGAGGTTGGCGATGGCGCACAGCTGCTGGCCTTTGCCGACAACGGTTTCGCCTCCGGCGACATCCTGCTCGAGGCCGTCATCGCCAACGATCCGCTGGCGGTGACCGACGACGGCGTCGTGGAGATCGTCGCCGGCATCAGCGTCGACGGGTCCGTCATCCGCGGCGGCCGCGTCGAGCTGCTGGCCAATGCCCAATCCACCGTCGTGTACGACGATACGACCACTTACACCGGCGGCGGTCAGTATGCCGACGTGACCGCGCGTCTTGGCGCACGTCTCGGCCACGGATTCCAGGACGATCCGGTGTTCGGCGGTGTCAGCGTGGCGTCGGCCGCGGCGACCATCGACATTCTGGGCAGCCAGTTGATCGCGGATTCGGATATCTTCGTCAGTGCGAATGCCCTGGCAAGCGCGACGGTGCAAACCCACGACGAGGCGTTGTCCCTGGCCTACGGTGAATCGTCCACGCTGGCAACGGTGACGGTTGCCGAGGGCTCGGCGCTGCACGCCGGCAACGACGCCACGCTGGAGGCCACGACGACCAACGTCACGACGTCGGCGACAAACGCACTCTCCAGCCAGGTGTTCCGGCCGGTCACCAACCCGTCGAACAAGGCGTTGGTCACGCTGGCCGTCGCCGACACCAACGCGACCACCATCGCCTCCGTCGACGACGACAGCAGTATCGACGCCGGCGGCACCGCCGCGGTGGGCGCCCGGAACACCAAGACCGTTGCCACGTTGAGTGCCGCCAACGCGTTTCGCAACGGCACCCTCGGCCAGTCCACGGCGCTGTCGTTCGCCGACGTGTTCACTCAGGCGCGCGTCGACGGCATGGTGACCGCGGCCGACCTGGATGTCATCGCCAATTCCACCACGGTTTCTTCGAATACCGGCGCGCTGGCGGGATTCAAGGGCGTCGCCGCGACCAAGCAGGCCTACCAGGACGTCTCGGGCCAGCTGAACGCCTTCTTCATCGACCAGACACTGCAGCACGCGCTGGGCATCTCGCTGGATACCGCGATTCCGGACGTCGGCTCGCTGTTCAGCGACGCCTACGACGATCTCAGCCAGGGCTTCCACGACAACTTCGGCGCCACGCTGCCCGATACCGCGACGTTCGAAGAGCAGGTGGTCAACCCCGTCACCCAGGAGATCGAGGACCGTGTCTATCGCGCGCTGGTGTGGGAACTGCCGGGTTCCAGCGCGTTCTCCGACCACGTCAACGAGACCAACGCGATAGTCGGTGCAAACGCCGTGATCAAGGTCGATAACGATGTAGACATCAATGCGACCATGCTCGACGACGGTGTCCAGAACTTCTCACACAGCGCCGTGCAGCTATACGACAGCGCCTACTATCCCACCAATCCCAACCAGCAGCGGGACGTGACCAGCGTGGCCCTGCTCGCCACCATCCACGACAACGACGCCAACGCGATCATCGAGGGCGGCGCGGTCGTGGATGCCGGCGGGGCGCTGAACGTCGAGGCGCGTACCGAATTGCCCAATGACGGCATCATCTGGCCGGACACCTCGCCCATCGACGAGGCCGCCGAGAAGCTCAGCGCCATCGACCTGTCGCTGCGCAACCTGTCCGATGCCAAGGCGCAGCTCGGCGGTATATTCGACGACTTCAAGCAGGACTTGCGGGATGAGGGTGACATTCTCGCCGGGTTGGTAACCACCTCGGCCAAGGCGCGCGCCGGCACCCGAAACCGTCGTTTCGGATCCGCGGACGCGATCGGCATCGCCGGCTCGGCCAACCTCATCAAGATCGACAACCATGCCGTGGCCGGGATCGGCGACGGAGCACAGATCAACCAGGATCCCGCCTTCCGCGGCGGCGGGCAGAACGTGACGGTGAGCGCGGACGCGGCGCTCGACACCGTCAACCTGTCCGGCAACATTGGGGTCATTCCGCCGCCCGAGGATACCGGCATCACCGGTGGCGATCCGTCCAACAAGGGCAAGTTCCTCGGCGTCGACAAGGCCTCGCGCGACACCAACGGCGCCGGCAGTAGCCTGCTCGGTCTGCGCATGGGAAACGGCGCCGTCGCCGAGATCGGCAGCGGCGTGGCGCTGTACGCCGACGAACTGGTGGTGGATGCCACGTCCAATATCAGCAATATCTCGGCTTCCGTGGCCAGCGGCACTGGCGAGCGCTACGGCATCAAGGGCAGTTTCCTCGGCAGTGATATCCGCGTCGACGCCACGGCAAAGATCGACGACGGCGCGATCATCGAAGCGAACGGCGTCGGCGTCAACGCGGCCGGCATCATGCCGCGCAACCTCAACGTGGCGGTGGGCGAGATCAACGAGCGCTCCCCGGTGTCCTCCAGCGGCGTGCGGCCGGATGACCGTTGGGCGGCGGCGGTGGTCGACAACCGGCTCGCACGCAACGTCGACGCCTTCATCGGAAACCGCGACGGCGAGAGCATCGATGCCGGCAGCGTCAATGCCGGCGCGGTCAACCTGTCGGTATCCAACAGTGGCGTCATCGAGGGCTATTCGCTGGCCGTGGACCGAACCACCGGTCCCACCGTGTTCGGTAACAAGCCGCCGGCACAGAACATGAACTACAACAACCGCTACGCCTTCCGCCAGGGCCGCGGCACCCATTTCGGCATCCGTGCCTCCATCGACGTGTCGCGCAACACGATCGAGGACGATTCCAGCGTCTACATCAATGGCGGCACCGCGGTGACCTCCAGCGAAGGCATCCATCTCGACGCGCAGAGCGCTAACGAGATCTCCGCGTTTGCCGGCGCCGCGACGCTGATGAGCGACCATACAGGGACGAATTCGCAACGCGGTATCGCCGGCGCCTACGCCGAGAACACCATCGGCGCGAACACCGCGGCGTACGTGGAACAGGCCCACATCCTCTCCACGCCCATGCTCGAGCTGGATGCGATCACCCACTCGACGATAAGCGGCATCGCGGCCGGCGGCGCCATCTCCAACGCCACCGATGCCATCGTCGGTTCGGTGGTCTACAACGCTATCGGCAACGCGCCCGATCCGCTCGGCCAGGCGCCCGCGATGCCGGACTTCGGTACGCTCGCATACTTGTCCGAAACCGAGATCGGCGCCGATACGCTGGTGCGCGTCAACGCCTCGGAGACGTCGGTCATCGACGCCATCGCCGGCGCCTTCGCCAAGTCCAACCGCGGCGGTTACGGCGGTGCATTCGCCATCAACGCGGTGGGCAACCGAGTGGATTCGTGGATCGTCGATTCCCGGGTCGAAACGCCCGGGGCGCTGTCGTTGACCGCGGTCAGCGATGCCATGATCGAGTCGTTCGCCGCCGCCATTGCCAAGGGCGGCGAGGATGCCTACGTCGGCGCCATGGGCTGGAACGATATTCTCAACGACACTGCCGCGAGCATTTTCGGCAGCGCGCCGGGCAACACGGAGATCGAGGCGGGCAGCCTTTCATTGTCGGCTGTCGATACGTCGCTGATCGACTCCAAGGTCGGCGCATTCGGCGACGCCGGCAACCAGGGCATCGGCGTGTCGGCGGCATTCAATGACATTGACAACAGCATTCGCGCCGGTATCGACGGAGCCACCGCGAACAGCGACGACGACCTGGTCGTCCACGCCGAGTCGACCGCCGAGATCAGGACCCTGGCCGGCGGCTATACCGAGTCGGAGGGTGACGGACTGTCGGCATCCTACGCGGACAACGACATTGTCACCACCGTCGATGCGTTCATCACCGGCGGTGCCGTCGTCGAGACCGGCGCCGGCGGCGTCTCGCTCGGCGCCACGACGGACAACTTCGTCGAGTTGCTGGCGGCGACCATCGCCGCCACCGGCAATTCGTCCGGCGGCTCCGGCGGCAGCGTGGGCGGCGGCAGCAGCGCGTATCGCAACGGCGGCGGCACGTACTACGGCCTCGGAATCTCCGGCGACGTCGCTTTCAACAACATTTTCGACATGGTCACCGCGCGCATCGACGGCGACAGCGTGGTCACGAGCGGCGGCGACGTATCGTTGTCGACGCTGAACGAGAGCGACATCGACAACTTCACTGGCGCTATCGAGAAGACCAACGACCCGAACGGCACCGGCATCGCCGGCGCCTACAGCGACAACACCATCGGCGGCGCGGCGTTGGCAAGCATCGCCAGCGCAACGGTTACCGCCGGCGGCAACGTGCACCTCACCGCCGATCGCGCCGGAGATATCTTCGGCATCGCCATCGGCATCGCCACCGGCGGCGCCCTCGACCTGGCAGGCTCGGTGTCGAACAACACCATCAACACCGCAACCGGGGCCGCGCTCGACGGCGCCGTGGTGAACGCCGCCAACGTGCGGCTGGCGGCGACGGACGAATCGGGCATTTTCTCCATCGGCGGTGCTGCGGTGAACCAGGGCGGCAGCAATGCGCAGAACGCGCGCGGGCGCTCCATCCGCGGCGGCGTGGGTGCCGGCATTGCCATCAACGACATCGGCAACATCACCCGCGCGGTGATCGACAACAGCCAGGTCGAAACCGGCGCCGTCGATCTCGTGGCCACCACCACCGGGCAGATTCAGTCGATCGCCGGCGCCGTCGCCAACGGGTCGGCCAACATGCTGGGCGGCGCGCTGTCGTGGAACGAGATCGGCAACACCACCGAAGCACTGATCAGAAACGGGCTCGGCGCCCGTACGGTCCATGCGGGCAGCGCCGTCACGTTGCAGGCCGCCGATACCAGCACCATCGAGTCGCTCGCCGGCCAGATCACGCGCACCGACAGCAGCGCCATCGGCGCCTCCGTGGCCTACAACCAGGTCGGCAACGTGGTTGACAGTCGCATCGACAACGCACGCGTGGTGTCCGACGGCACGCTGACGCTCGATGCCGATACGACCTCCAACATCGCCACCCTGGTCGGCGGCCTGGTCATTGCCGGTGCAGACAATATCTCCGCGTCGCTCGCTATCAACGACATCACCACGGCGACGGTGTCGCGCATCGGCGCCGGCGCCGACGTCGACGCCGCCGGCGCGGTGCTGCTCGATGCCGACGCCACGGCCGATATCGACGTGCTGTCGTTCAGCATCGCCTCCGGCGCGCCGGACAACGGCGGCGGCAGCAGCGGCGGCTCGGTGGCGTCCAACCCGTCGGGGGCGAGCGGACGTAACGGCACCAACTTCGGCGTGAACATCTCCGCCGATGTCGTGCTCAACAGCATCGCCACGCAGACCGCGGCGCGCGTTGTCGGCGGGGCGACGGTCGACACCCTCGACGCCGTGACCCTGGACGCAGACTCGACCAGCGACATCGAAGCCTTCGCGGGCGCCGTGCAGCTCGCGGGCAATCCCAACGTCAGCGCCGCGGGCGCCTACGTGCGCAGCGACATCGCCGACCTGACCGAGGCGCTGGTGGATGGCGCAGCGGTCGGCGCGGGCGGTCCGCTCTCGCTGCAGGCAAGTCATGGCGGTGGCATCACCGGCATCGCGGTCGGCGGCGCGAAGGGCGGCAAGTTCAACCTGGCCGGCTCGGTGAGCCACAACGTCATCGGCAACGACACGCGCGCGGCTATCGACGCCGCGACCGTTACCGGCCAGTCCACCATCAATCTGGGCGCGGTCGACGACTTCGATATCGTCGCGGTGGGTGGAGCGGTTTCCTTCGGCGGTGTGAATGCGGGCCTGGGCGCGGGCATTGCACTCAATGACGTGGCCAGCGAAACCACGGCCGCGATTACCGGCTCGGACGTCTTCGCCGGCGACCAGTTGGCACTCGACGCTCAGACCACCGGCGACATCTGGTCGGTGTCCGCGGCGGTCTCGCGTGGCGACAACGCACTGGCGGGGACGGTATCCATCAACACCGTGGACAACGTTACCAACGCCGTTGTCGCGAACAACGTCGACACCGTGTTGGCCGATACCGTGACGATCAAGGCCGCGAACGACGCCGGCATCCACGCGCTGGCCGGTTCGGTCGGACTGGGCGGCAATCTCGGCATCGGTGGCGCCGCGGCCTACAATCGCATCGGCAACCAGACCTTTGCCAGCATCGACAACGACATGGTGAACGTGCCGGGCGGCGTCAGCGTGCTGGCCGAGAACGATGCCTTTATCGAGACGCTGGTGGGCGGCGTGGCCATTGCCGGCACCGAGGCTATCTCGGTGTCGGTGGCGCTCAACGAGATCATGTCCCTCACGCAGGCCTCCATCACCGACGGCGCGCTGGTGTTTGCCGGCGGCCCGGTGCTGGTGGACGCCGATTCGGACAGCGACATCGACGCCCTGGCTGTTTCGGCGACAGTAACCGGCGTCAACGTGGGCGGAGGCTCCACCGGCAATTCGAGCGGCCAGGGTGGCACCCAGCAATCTTCCTCCCAGGGCGGCTTCGGCGTGGGCATTTCCGGCGACGTCGTGCTCAATACCATCGCCGACACCACCACCGCATTCATCGACGCCGCCAGCCAGGTGACCACGCCGGACCTGGTGCATGTCACCGCCACCAACGCCAGCGACATCGACGCCATTGCCGGCGCGCTCAATCTGGCGGTCGGCAGCAGCGGCGCCGGACTGGCCGGCGCCTACGTGCAGAACGATATCGGCGGTGACACGTCGGCCTATGTCGACAATGCCGTGCTCGACGCGGGCGACGTGTACATCGGGGCGGCGCGAAACAACCTCGCCACCAAGCGCGGCGGGCAGCCGGTTCCGGACGGCAGCGCGGCGGCGGACACCACGGACGGCATCTTTGCCATCGCCGCCGGCGGCACCTTCGGCGGACAGGGAGGTATCGCCGGGTCGGTGGCGAACAGCCTGGTCACGGGAACCACCCGGGCATTCGTGCAGAACGCATCGGTGATTGCCGACGGTAACGTCGTGGTCGAGGCGGTGGACGACGCCGACATCTTCGGCATCGGCGGCGCGGTTGCGGTTTCCAGCCTCGGTGGTTTCGGCCCGGGGCTGTCGATCAATCGAATCGAAGGCGAGACCGTGGCCGGTATCTACGATGGCGCCGTGGACGCGGGCGGCGAGGTGCGCGTCAAGGCGGAGCGGCTTGCCGACGTCTCCGCCATTGCCGGCGCCATCGGCGTATCGCACGGCAACGGCCTGGGTGTCGCCGGATCGTTCTCGTTCAACCGCATTGACAGCCAGACGCGCGCCGAGATCGCCGGCGGCAGCGGACTTCTCGCCGTGGAGGCGGTTGAGGATGTCGTCGTGCATGCCACCGACGACTCGAGCATTCACTCGCTGTCCGGCGCCATCGGTTTCGGCTCCGTCGCCATCGGCATGTCGGCGGCTTACAACGAGATCGCCAACATGACCAGCGCCGGGATCGTCGATGCCGAAGTCTCCTCGACGGACGGCAGCGTGGTGGTGGATTCCGACTCGTCTTCATTCACCGAAACCCTCGTGGCCGGCATTGGCGCATCCACGTCCGTCGCGGCCAGCGGTTCCGCCGCCGTCACCCGCTACGAGTCCGTCACCGATGCCTTCATCAGCGATGCGGTGATTTCCGCGGACGACAACGTGCTGGTCCTCGCCGACGCCGACAACGAGGTCGACGCGCTGGCGGCCGGACTGCAGGCGTCGACCTCGGTGGGATTGGGCGGTGCGGTCATTGTCAACGTGTTCGACAACGCCACCTCCGCGCGCATCGACGAGGGCGCCCTGGTGAACGCGCGCGCCAACGGCGACGCGGCCGTGGTCAACACCGGCGCGCTGGACTCGACCACTACCACCAACAACGGCGCGGTGCTGGCATCGAAGGCCGCCATCGACGCGCCCCGAACCCCGGGCGAGGTCGAGCTCAATGACACCGTTGCGGACGACGCCAGGGCCAACACCTATGAGCTGAACAAGGCCCTTGGCGGCCGCGTCACCGAGCAGGTGAAGGGCGTCGCCGTGGCGGCGGTGTCCACCGACGATGTCGAGACCATCGGCGTCAATGCGTCGGGCGCCGGTACCGCGGGCGTGGCTGCCGCACCCACCGTGAACATCCTCGGCGCGACGGTGACGTCCACCATCGACGACGCCAGCGTCAACCAGGACAAGACCAACATCGACGATGCGCAGGCGGTGCGGGTGAATGCCGGCAACCATTCCGTCGCCAACACCTACGGTGGTGGCGGCGGCGCTGGCGGATCGGCGGGCGTCGGCGCCGCTCTCGGCATGTCGCTGAGCGAAAAGACGACCATCGCCGCCATTACCGGCAGCGATGTCGATGCGGCCGGGGGGGTTGACGTTAACGCTCGCGCTTCGGGCGAATACAGCGCCCTGTCCATCGGTCTGGGCCTTGGCGGGGCGGCGGGGATCGCGGGCTCGGCCGGCGTGGTGACCACCGACAACATGACGCGCGCGTACATCGACAACGCCAACGTCAACGCCTTCGGCGATATCGGCATCGGCGCCAGCGACGTCACCAACATCGACCTGCTCAGCGGCGGTATCGCCGGGGCCGGCACGGCGGCGGTCGGCGTTGCCGCGAACGTGGTGGTGGCGCGCAGCCATACCGATGCGTTCATCGCGGGAGAGAGCCGTGTCAACGCCATGGGATACCTGGACGTCGAGGCGCGCAACGACGTCGACCTGTTCGACATCGCGGCCGCCGGCACACTGGCCGGTACCGTTGGCGTGTCCGCGGGCGTGGGCGTGAAAGTGATCGAGAACACCGCCGAGGCGTACATTACCGGCGCCAGCGAGATCAACCAGGACGCCGCCTACGACGGCGCCGCGCAGGACGTGTCCGTCACCGCCATCGACGACCTCGACGTGTTCGGCGTCGACGCGGCGCTCGGCATCGGCGGCACCGCCGGCGTCGGCGCGGGCGTCGACTTGGTGGTGGCGAACAACACCGCCAACGCATACATCGACGACGGCATCGTGGTGGACGCCGGTCGCGACATCGCGGTGCTGGCCGATACCTCGAAGGAAGTCGTCTCGATCTCGGTGGGACTGGGCGCGGCGGGGAAAGTCGGGGCCGGCGGCGCCGCATCGGTGGTCGTCATCGGCGGCGCGATCGACGGCGACGGCGCCGCCGCCATCGACCTGGTACGCAATGGCACCACGGGCGAGGTCGACGATCCGAACACGCCGCAGGACGAGTCGCAAGTTCCGGTCGCCGAGGCGGACAAGGAGAACTACGACGTCAACGATCTCGACGCGCATTTCGTTGGCAATCCGTTGGTCGACATGAACGGCAACAGCCTGCTTGTCGCCAACCCCGGCAGCCCGACGACGACGCGCGATCAGTTCGCCCAGACGCTCGCGACGCGGGTGGAGAACTCGACCAACGGTCTGTCGGTGATCGAGTACTTCGCCGAGGGCACCACCGTGCCGGATGCCGGCACCAACGCCTGGATCGGCGTTGGCGCCACCGTCGACGCGGGTCGTGACGTCAACGTGTCGGCGGTCAACACCGTCGATCTCGACATCGTCTCCGGCGGCGTGGGCGTGGGTGCTTTCGCGGGTATCGGCGGCGGTGTTGGCATCGGGCTGGTCACCGACAGTACCAACGCCTGGATTGGCGGGCTGACCACCATCGATGCCGGTCGCGACGTCAACGTCACCGCCTTCGACGGCCACGAACTGGTCGCCGATCCGTCGGGGCCGCTGGTGGCGCGGGAATCGCAGGTCATCGGCGCTGCCGGCGGCGCAGGCATCGTTGGACTCGGCGCGGCGGTCGCGGTGCAAAACCGCACCAGCACGACCCGGGCGTATCTCGACAGCAACGCGTGGGTGAACAACGCCCGCGACGTAAACGTCACTTCGCAGCAGGTGCACCGGCTTCGGTCTGACGTCGTCAACGTGGGCATCGGCGGCGTCGCCGGTGGCGGCTCCTACAGCCAGGCCCGCTCAACCGGCGATGCCGCCGCTTATCTCGGCGTAGGTGCGAAGATCGGCGATACCGACGACCCGCAGAAGCGCGTCGACAACCTGCGATTGATCGCCGACGCCGACCTCGACGCCGATGCCCACACCGTCGGCATCACCGGCGGGCTGGTCGGCGGTACCGGCAGCGGTACGAACGCGCAGACCAATACCGACGTCGATGCCTTCATCGGTATGAGCTCGGTCGTCGACGTGGAAGAGGACGTGCTGGTCGAGGCGACGTCCGACAGCACCTCGACCGCCGCCGTCGAGAGCGGCAGCGGCGGCGTCATATCGGTCAACGTCAATCTTACCGACGCGCGTTCGTTCACGCGGGTGGACGCCGGCGTGCTCGACTCGGCCAAGGTGTTCGCCCGCGACCTGACGCTGCGCGCCGAGGAGATCGGCGCCGTGACTGCCGACGCCCAATCGGCCGGCGGCGCCTTGCTGTCGGTGCAGGGTGCGGGGGCCTACGCCGGCGCGGATTCCGGGATCACCGCCGTGCTGGCGGACGCTGCCGAGGCCGTGCTCGAGCGCGATGCGCTGGTACTGGCCGACTCCGAGTTGGAGGTCTACTCCGAGGCCACCGCGGCCGGCGGGGGCGCGGTGAGTATCAACGGCAACGGCGCCGAGGCGAAGTCCGTCTCCGGGGTAACGGCCCGCGCGGGTGGCGACGTAAAGGCCGATACCCTGTCCGTGGTCGCCAATGCCGCCAATGCGGACGGCGACCCGAATCACAGGGTACGGGCAAATGCCTCGTCCGCGGGCGGCGGCCTGGTCAGCGTCAATGCCGGCGGCGCCGTCGCCGATGGCACCTCGACCATCGTCGCGGCCATCGCCGACGATGCCGTCGTGGAAACTTTCGGCGCCGCGAACGTCACCGGCCGGGCGGTGCAACTGGTCGAGGTCGACGTCACGTCACCGGGCGGCGGCGGCATCAGCGTCAACCAGGGCGCCGGCACCACCACCTCGACCGTGAACCTCGATACGAGGGTCGGCAAGCGTGCCAACGTCGACGCGGCATCGCTGAAGCTGGAAGCGCTGGCGCTCAACGAGGCCAATCCGGGCGACGTGGTCACCGATGATTCGGCAACCAGCGAACCCACAGCGCGCGCAGAGGGCGGCGGAATCTCCAGCACCAACGTGGCCGGCGCCACGGCGACGGCCACCTCGACCGTCAACGCGATCATCGATGACGACGCCGTGATCGATGTCGACGGCAAAGTCGACGTACTGGCGAACGTCGAGCAGTCCGCGGCGGCCGCGCTACTTGCCGCGGGCGGCGGCATCATCAGCACGAACATCACCACCGGCAAGGCGACGTCCAACCTGACCGCCAGGGCGCGCATCGGCAAGCGGGTCGACATCGATGCCGGTTCGTTGCTGGTCGACGCGACCACCGACAACCTGGCGCGCTCCGGTATGGCGGCCGCGGGCGGCGGCATCATCAGCGTCAACGGCGGCGGCGTACAGGCCATCGCTACCACCGACGCCGACGCCCTGATTGACGAGGCCATCGGCAGCGACGCCGTCATCGACGTGACCGGCGACGCCCGGGTGCTGGCCGGCGCGACGCAGAGCGCGGAGATCTACCTCACGGCGCCGGGCGGCGGCGCGATCAGCGTCAACGCCGGCGACGCCTCCACCACG
The DNA here is from genome assembly GCA_030429665.1 of Gammaproteobacteria bacterium. Lineage (GTDB taxonomy): Bacteria > Pseudomonadota > Gammaproteobacteria > Arenicellales > CAJQKF01 > BQJD01. The sequence continues at coordinate 46,850 of JAUIEZ010000013.1, forward strand.
TCGACGGTCAACGCGGATGCGACGATCGGCGGCGAGGTCGAGGTCGAGGCGGACAACCTGACGGTGCAGTCGACGGCCACCAACGACGCCAACCCGGGCGACGGAGAGAACGATCCCACCGTCAGGGCCGAAGGCGGCGGGGCGATCAGCGTCAACGTCGCGAGCGCCGGCGTCACCGCCACCACGACCGCCAACGCGGTGATCGGTCCGAGCGCGCAGGTAAGCGTCGACAACGCGCTCGAGGTGAAGTCCGACGCGACGCAGCAGGCGCATATCGCCGCGCTCAACGCCGGCGGCGGCGCGGTCAGCGTCAACGTGGGCAGCGTGTCGGCGACCTCGAACGTGACATCGCTGGCAAAGATCGGCACCGGGGTGAACTTCGACCCGGTTTCCGTGCTGGTGGACGCGCAGGGCAACAACACCTTCACCGCCAATACGAAGACCACCGGCGGCGGCGCGATCAGCGTCAACGTCGGCGGCAACACGGCCACGGGCACCATGAACGTGGATGCCGTGATCGACGACGACGCCGTTGCCGACGATCCCGGCGCCGACGTGACGATCTCCGCGCGCGGCGAGCAGTCGGGCAAGGTGACCGGCGACTCGCGCGGCGGCGGATTGATCGACGTGAGCACCGCGGCCGCGGATGTCGATTCGACGCTTCACGTGAATTCCCGTCTCGGGAAGCGCGTCGATCTCGACATCGGCTCACTGGACATGGACGCCTTCGCCGAGAACATCGCCGAGGCCGAGACGTTCGTGTTCAACGGCGGGTTCATCGCGGTGGGCAGTGCGAAGGTCGAATCCACCACCACCACCAGTTCCACCGCTCTGATCGACGACGAGGCCAAGGTCACCACGGCCGAGGACATCGACATGACGGCACTCGGTCGCCACCGCGCCAAGGTGCACTCCGAGGCGGAGAGCGGGGGCTTCGTCGCCGTCAACAGCGGTGACGTGGCCGGCAATGTACTGGCATCCGGGGACATCGAGGTCAGCGCCGGAACCGGCAGTGACGTGGTGCTGCGCACCCGGGACCTGTCGATCTTCGCCGGCGTCAACGTCGATGCCAATGGTAATGGGTTGTCGACCGACGCGGACGCTGGATACGGCGTGTTCTCCGACGGCTTCGTTCAAGCCGGGGGGTTCATCGGGGTAAGCGGCGCGACATTCAAGGCATCCAGCACGCCGGACGTGTTTGCGGGTCTGGGCGCCAACAACGATGTGATCGCCAGAAACGTGGACATCGACGCCGTGCAGCAGGCCTACGCCAGCGCAACCACCGAGTCCGGCGCCGACGGATTCATCGCCGCCGGCGCGGTGAGCACGGATGCGTCCATTGGCATCTTCGGCGTCACCTATCCGCAATCGACCATCACGCAGCTGCGCCCGTACTTCACCGAGAATTTCCAGACCGTGTACATGCCCGATCCGGATCCGGGCGATCTCGAATTCTACTTTCCTGCCGACGATCTCGACGGGAACTACCCCCAATACCGTACTGCAAAAGGCGGCTATGTTCCCCATACCGACGACGAGGGGCGCGTGCTGCCGGTTGTCGAGCAGTTCATCTTCCTGAACGAGAAGGTGGGCTACACGACGGTATCTGTCGACGTCGGCGACGGCCTGGAGGACGCAGCGGTGCTGGTGGACGAAAATGGCATGGTCATTGGCGTCGATACGACCTCCGGCGCATTCCAGGCCGAGCGAAACGCCAACGACCACGTCGTGCTGGTCCTGGACGGCGACGACAATCCGGTACCGCTGGGCGGGGACGCACCGGGATTGCTGGTCATTGACGACACCATTGACAATGGTTCGCGCGTCGAGATCGAGGCCGATCCCACGCTGAGGTTCGAGCTGAGCCTCGTGCCCGTTTATACCGAGGAGCAGGTGGTGGTGTATGACTACTCGAACCCGGACTACACCGCCATCTCCGGCAGGGTCGAGGCCGCCATCGGCGACAACACCAGCGTGTTTGCGACCGGGGAGATTTCCGTCGACGCCGACGGTACCGCCGACTCGGTCAGCGACGCGCGCGGTTCCGGTCACGGCTTCAGCGCTGGCTACGGCGCCCGCTCGCGCGCGTTCGTCGCCAACGACATCATTGCGAACATTGGCGACGGCGCCAGCCTCGTAGCCCAGTCCCAGGACGGCGGAAGTGCCGACGTGACGATTACGGCCACGCGTAAAACGTCGGCTGACGCGATCGCCAGGGCGACCGCCGGTGCGTTCACGGTTCCGCACCTGATCCCCGCTGCCACCTCGTTTATTGCATCCAGTGTCGACACCACGGTCGGCGACGGTGCGCACATCTCGGCGGACAACGTAACCCTCAAGAGCGAGAGCGACTACCTCCTCGCAAGCGCCGACAGCATGGCCACCGTGGGCTCCTTCGACACGGCCATTTGGGTGGACGCCTATACCACCGTGGCGGCGCCGGTCGCTGTAACGGTGAAGGAGAACGCGACAATCACCGGTCGCAACAAGGTGACGCTGGCGGCCAACCTGCTCGATGTCGCTGACGGCAAGGACGGCAAGGTTACCGCCTTCTCCCACAAGGCCGGCGACGCCGCCTTCGACACCGGCTTTCAGTACGCCGAGACCAAATCCGACCTCGACGCCTTTGTCGATTTTCGCGACACCGCGGAGATCCACACGCTCGACGTCGACTTCCAGGCGCGGCTCGACAGCAATACGGAGGTCAATGCGAAGACCACCACCAACAGCGCGCTGATCGACCCGAATACCGGCTACAACTCGTCGGCCGACGCCCAGGTCCACTGGGACGGCACGGTATTCATGCTCGACAGCGTCGGTCAGGAACTGTTGATCCATCCCGACGGTCGCATCGAGACGCTGCTCGGCGAGATCACTGCCAGCTACGACGCGTTGGGCAACATCATCGTGGGCGACCTCGTGAAGGACGAAATCGGTCGGGTTCGCGTGGTCGCCGAGAAGCCCGGCTATAGCTATAACTTCCTGGACGGCGTCGGGCCTTCCGCCACGCATGAGGAGTATTCCGGCGTCGAAAACCCCAACGGCTTCATCATCGATCGGGGCGAACTCGTCTACAGCAACGTATACCCGTACGTCAAGATCGTGAACGAGTCGGACAACGACCTCTACCTAGGCAAGATCATCCTCGCAAGTCCGGATTCGGCGCTGCCCGAGTTCGTGGTCAGCGCGGAAAACATCGAACGCGATAGCTTCCCGGACTGGTCCGCCGAGCGCTCGGGCATCGTCAACTGGTTCAACCGGGTCACCGACGCCGACGGTTTTACCAACGACCCGTCGGTCCTGTTCGGCGACCAGAACCCCCTTGGCGTCGTCGCGCCGAACCTGCTGACCATCACCGAGGCCGACGGCCCGCGCTCGATCAACATCTTCGGCGAGACGGGCGCCGACGTCATCTTCACCGATATCGTCGACAGCGAAGAAAACGTGGCTGGCATACCGGGATCGGTGTACGTGTCCAACGAGGCCGGCAGGATCCTGTCCGAGGGCAATGTCGCGCGAATCGAGACGCACCTGTTCGACGCACAGGCATTCGGCAACGGCATCGGCACGGCGGGCGATCCCATCGACGTCCGGTTGTGGCCGGACGGCGCGCAGCCGGGATCCCTCGGCGCCTTCGCCGACGGCGACATTTTCCTGCGCACGCGGTTGTTCGATCGCGGCGCGCTCGTCGTTCCGACCTTGCCGGAGCCGACCGAAATCCCGGGTACGGTGGAGATCCGCGACGTCACGTCCTCGTCCGACATTCATCTCGACCTCGTGTACGATGCCGATTTCAGCCTGTGCTGCACATCGCAATTCGTCATCAAGGGTACCGTGCAGGCACTGGATTCGGTAAATATCACCGTCGACGACGATGCGCGGCTCGACATAGACGGCATCGTCATGGCCGGCGTCGAGAACTACGTGGTCGACATCGATGCAGGGGGCAACGTTTCACTCGACCTGACCAACGTCGACATCTCCACACCTCGGCTGCTCGCCGACGGCAGTACCGTTCTCGTGGACTACACCGATGCCGAGTGGTTCGGATTCGAGACGGCGATCGTCGGAAACACCATCGTGTTGCCGGACATCGTCCATCGGCCCGGCGCCATCGACATCCAGGGTGCCGAACCCGCGTCGGACTGGCTGACGGGAGACGGCAGCCTGCGGGTGCTGGACGGTTATTCCCACGTCACCGTCAACAACGACTCGAACTTCGATCTCGAGTTGCATACCATCGACATCGACCAGGCCGAGACGGCATCGGTCCAGGTCAACGCCGACACCGACGTGCAAACCGACGAGTACGACGATATCGACGTCAGCACGTTCGGCAACGCCGCGGGATTGATCAAAGTCAATGCCAGTCAGTCCACGGACGTCGTTCTCGCCGAGCAGCTGCTCAACAGCAGCGGGTTGACCGACATCGGCATCGACAGCGCGGCCGGAGGCGATATCCGCCAGCTCGGCAACACGCAGTTGATTCGCGCCCGCGACATCGATCTCGTTGCCGAGGGTGGTGGGATCGGCAGCGTGGCGGCGCCGATTCGGACCGACCTGACCGGCGGTGACCTTTATGCCAGGTCCCAGGGAGACATCCACATCCACGAGATCCTGGGTGACCTGCACCTCGAGTCGGCGCTGGCGTTCGGACCGTTCGCGGGGCCGCCGTCCGACGTATTCCTGACCGCCCAACAGTCGATCACCGACGCGAACGGCGCGCCAATGAATATTTACGGCCACGATGTCGAACTGGCAGCGCAACTGGGCAGCATCGACACCGACGTTTACGCGAGCGGCGCGGTGAGCGCATACGCGACGCTCGGCAGCATCGATCTCGATTCCGTATTGACCGTCCTGAACAGCACGGTATTCGCCGACATCGCATTCAGGGAAGTCATCGCGCTGGCGGATCTCGACGTTGACGCCGCGGCGATCTCCGACGTATCCGGGTCGACGTTCGATGTCGGCGGTCACGCCCGCTTCAACGCGGTTAGCGGCGACATCATTCTCGGCGACGATCCCGCGGACGTGGTGAACTTCGGCAGCCTCACCTTCACCGGCGGCGACGTGTATATCAGCGAGGACAGCGGCATGCACCTGGTTGGCGACAGTTTCGGTATTGCCGGCGACCTGCTGTCGGCCGGCAGCATCACCGAGGCGAGCTCGGTGGTGTTCGACGACGTCGCCAACCTGTTCGCGGTCGACGACATCGTCCTCGACAGCGCGGAGAACGATTTCCGCAGCACCGTGAACTCCACCGCGGTGAACATCACTCTGGTCGACGCCAACAGCATCGAGCTCGGTACCACCAACGCGGCGGGTGCGCTGAATGTCACGGCGCTAGACGGTACCATCACCGACGTCGGCCCCGCCAGCGTCGCGGGAACCACGACGCTCGTCGCTACCGGAGACATCGTGCTGGACACGCCGGCAAACGATTTCATGGGACCGGTCCACAGCAACGGTGCGAACACCACGCTGGTGGATGCCAACGACATCCTGCTCGGTACCAACGCGGCGAACGGCGATTTCGACGTAACGGCGCTGGGCGGCTCGATCACCCAGGTGCCGACCAGCGCGGGCGCGACGGTAGCCGGCGTCACCCGCCTGGTGGCGACCGAGGAAATCACCATGGACAACACGGCCAACGATTTCATGGGCCCGGTGAACGCCCGCAACTCCGCGCTGCCGCACGACGGTGTTGTCGGATCGAACATATACCTCTACGACTCGACCGCTATCGAACTCGACGAGATCATTGCCGGCGCCAACCTGACGGTGGCCGCGGTCGGCGACATCACCGACAGCATCGGCTCGCTGATCGACGCGCCCTACCGCGCCAACCTGTTCTCCCTGGCGAACATCGCGCTGGGCGACGACCCGACGGACGCGGTGAACTTCGGGCACTACGGCGTCGACGCGCTCGGTACCGACCAGTACGGCCTGCAATTAAGCGGTGACGCGGTTGCTATCACGGAGAAGAGTGCCACCAACTTCTTCGGCGTCAGCGAGGCCGACAGCCTTGTCATGAATACCTTCGGCGACATGACCGACACCGGGCGCGTGACGGTCCGGGGGGATTCGAGGCTGAAGGTCACGAAGGGTGATTCCATCTACCTGGACACCAAGACCAGCGCCTACCACGGTGACGTGACGTTCGACACCGTGAGCGGCACCGGACGCATCAACAACATCCGCTTCATCGATTCCAGCGACCTGCTCCTGCACCCGCTGACCGTCGACGGCTTCCTCGACATTGCCGCCCTGTACCGGCTGCGCACCAGCGACCGCGGTGCGGTGCGCTCGCTCGGCGGCGACATCTCCCTCAACGGTTACAACGTGTTGGAGGTGGGCGAAGGCGGCGTGGTCGGGCCGGGCGCGGTCAACCTGGCGGCGGCTGACGGCGGATTCGGACTTCGCCCGTCACAGGCCGGGCGAAGCGACCTGTTCCTGAACGGCGACGTGCGCTCCACCGGCGGCAAGGTCAGCCTGCTGGCCGGGGACAGCATCATCGACGGCGGCGGTATCGTTTATGCCCCGGGGCACGCCAGCTTCCTGGCGCGGCGTGGGGCGGTCGGTTCACCGTTCAGTCCGATTCGCATAGATATCAACGGCATCGCCACGCTGTTTCAGCCGGACGAGTACGGCAGCGTTGCCGGTCGCTACCAGGCAGTGACCAAGGTATTGCACGGCTCGGCCCAGCCGGATGTCTCGCCGTTCTTCGACGACGTGTTTTTCCGCGGCCTGCCCACCGTGCCGCCGGATCCCGAAATCGAGATCAGGCACGACTGCGACGCGAACCCGGGGCTTTGTCCCGATGTCACATTGCAAAACTGCTTGCGCAATCCGGCGGCATGTCCGTTCGTGATCCGCGTTCCCGGGTGCGAGGACAACCTCGAATCGTGCGTGCCGGTGACGATCGTCGACTGCCTGGTATCGCCGGAAGCCTGTTATCTCGTGCCCTGCAACGGGGATCCCGAGAACTGCAAGTTCACCCACTGGTTCGAAAAATATACCGGCCGGCCGTTCACGCCGATCCGGGGAAATTCCGTCGCGCGGCACGATGAGTCGCCCTACGAGATTACGGTGTGCAACGGCGTCAACCTGTTCGGCCAGAACGAGGAATGCAACCCGGTTAACGAGGAGATCGAGATCTTCGAGATTCGCGAGCCGCTTTATTCCACCGATCGGCTCTGAGAAGCAGCGAACACTTCGGCACGCGACGGCATGTCCTCGCCGTGCATTCAGCCGGAAACCTGATAGTCGACGGACGATCTAACCGGGCCGCCCGCGCAGATGGCGCACGAGATTGGCTGTCGAGGAATCCATCGACGGGGCATCGCCTTCGTCGAGCGCTTTCGCCAGCGGCCCCGTGAGCCGCTTGCCGAGTTCCACGCCGAACTGGTCGAACGCGTTGGTATTCCAGATGACGCTTTGCACGAACACCTTGTGCTCGTACAACGCGATGAGCATACCGAGCGTGAACGGGTCGAGTCGGCGGTAGGCGAGCGTGTTGCTGGGGCGATTGCCTTCGAATACGCAGTGCGGCAACCGCGCCTCGATGATTGCGTCATCCAGTCCGTCGGATTGCATGGCGGCGCGGGCCTCCTCTAACGTGCGGCCCATCATCAACGCGCGGGACTGCGCCAGGCAACTCGCGGCGAGAAGCCGGTGATGGTCCCCGAGGGGATAGTTGCTGTCGGCGGCGAGCAGGAAGTCCACCGGTATGAATCTCGTGCCCTGGTGCAAGAGCTGGAAAAAGGAATGCTGGCTGTTGCAGCCCGGCTCTCCCCAGACCACGGGGCCGGTCGAATACCCGGTCACGCGGTCTCCGTCGCGATCGACGCTCTTGCCGTTGCTCTCCATGTCGAGCTGCTGCAGGAATGCCGGGAAGCGTGCGAGGCACTGGTCATAGGGTACGACGGCGTAGCTGCAGGCATCGAAAAAGTTGTGATACCACACGCCGAGCAGCGCGAGGATCACGGGCATGTTGGCGTGCAGCGGGGCTTCGCGAAAATGCCGGTCCATGCGGTGAGCACCCGCCAGCAGCGACTCGAATCGATTCATTCCGATCGCGAGGGCAATCGGCAGGCCGATCGCCGACCACAGCGAGTAGCGCCCGCCTACCCAGTCCCAGAAGCGGAACATGTTGGCGGTGTCGATGCCGAAGGCGGCGACCGCCTCGGTGTTCGTCGACAACGCGACGAAATGTCGCGTTATCGCCGATTCGTCGCCCGCGCGTTGAACAAACCACTGTCTCGCCGTGCGGGCGTTGGTCATGGTCTCGAGCGTGGTGAAAGTCTTCGAGGCGACCACGAACAGCGTGGTGCGCGCGTCGAGCGACGCCGTCGCGCGAGCAAAGTGGGCCCCGTCGAGATTCGACACGAAGTGGATGCGCGGTCCTTGGTCGGCATAGGAGGCGAGCGCCTCGCAGACCATGGCGGGACCGAGATCGGAGCCGCCGATTCCGATGTTGACCACGTCGGTGATCGGCTGGCCCGTGAAGCCGCGCCAGGTGCCGCCGCGAACCGCTTCGCTGAAGGCGCGCATGTGTTCGCGCTCGGCGGCCACCTCGCGCATGATATCGGTGCCGTCGACGAGAAGCGCTTCGCCCGGAGGCCGTCGCAGTGCCGTGTGCAGCGCGGCGCGGTTCTCGGTATTGTTGACGTGCGTGCCGCCGAACATCGCCTCGCGCATCGGTTCCACGCCCCGCTCGCGGGCCAGGTCGACCAGCAGTTCCATCGTCCTGGTCGTGATGCGGTTCTTCGAGTAGTCTAGCAGCAGGTCGTCGAGCAGCAGGGAAAAGGATTGCGCACGGCCGGGATCGGCCTCGAACATGGAGCGCATATGCGCGGAATCCATGTCCCGCCGATGCCTCGCAAGAGCGCGCCACGAGGCGGATTCGGTAAGAGATTTCATGTGGCGTTGCCAGTCCCGGTCACGAGTCGTGTCATTCTATCAG
>JAUIEZ010000181.1 GCA_030429665.1 Gammaproteobacteria bacterium
TCGCATGGCACGCCCGGTCCATTCGATCAGCTCGGCGTAGTCGCTCAGGGCGAAGGGAATGGCGGCCCCGAGCTTGGCATTGCCGAGATACCCGGCGAACGGCATGAGATCGGCCTGTGCAGGTGAGGGATCGGTCGAGCCCACGGTCGACACGGGGTCCGAATCCGCATCGCCCGGCGCCACGATTCCTAGCCGTTCCTGAATACTGGTGAAATCGGAAGACTCCGGGGTATCCGCCATGCCGGCGCGGATGGGATTCAGATCCACGTAGGCCATGCAGGAAAGGAGAGCCGTATCGTCGAGCAGGGCCTGGCAGCGGAAGCGTCCCTCCCAGAAGCGCCCCTTACATCGGTCCTCCGCGTTGGCGAGGCGAGCGATGTGCTCGTTAAGGCAGCGCATGAACCAACTGATATCGGCCAGCCGCTCGCGCCAGGTATTTACTACCTCGTCAATAGCCGCGAGCTCCGCGTCGAGGAGCGATTCGCCGGCGACGAGACGCTGCACCAGCGGCGGTCCCGCGAACAGGGAGCGCCAGCGGTCGATGATCTCGTCACGGGACCACCCGCTGGCCCGGTCGGCGTCTACGCGCAGGACGACGTGGAAGTGATTGCTCATCACCGCGTAGGCGGCAACGTCGATGGCGAAGACGGCGGCGAGTTGCTTGATGCGCGAGACGATCCAGCAGCGGCGATGTTCGAAGTTACGCCCGCTGGCGTGGTCTTCGCCGCACAGGAAGGCGCGGCGCACGCAGCGGGAGATGCAGTGATAGTAGGGCGTGGCGTCGAGCGAGACGAGTTCCCTTCGTGCCCGGGTCATACATGTCATCCCTTACGTTGTTGATGCGATAAGGCTATGGCGCAAAAACGATAGTGTCAATATATGGGTGTCCGAAAGAGCGCCCGTATGGGTGTCCGAAAGAGCACCATCTCCGAGAGAGCGCCATCCGAACGAGCACCGCTTTAGTGAAATCAGCAGCGGAAACTGAGTAAAAAATCGCTGAATATTGCCGCGTGGATCAACGAAAAGTATGATCCAAACCATGATGTATCAGCGGAACAAAGCTTCCCCGGTAGTCGTCGTGGTTGTGTCGGTCTCTCTCGTGGTTTCGCTTGGTGCTCTCGGCACAAGAGCCAGTGGACAAGAACCGAGCGGGCGCGGGCCGCTCGACGGGATGATCTTCGAAGGGATTATCGGACCACGAGAGAACCCCGATAGGCAGGATGAACTTCACTTCAATAATGGCCGGTTCTGGTCCGCCATCTGCGTTAAGTGTGGATTTGAGCCAGGCGAGTACTGGGTTCGCTACGAGGGGGAAGCTATTCACTTTCGCGGTGAGCTGACAGGTGAGCGCGGAACGTTCACGTACCGCGGCATTATTTCTGACGACAAGGCGAATGTTTCGATAGACTGGCGCAAGGAACGTTGGTACTGGACAATCGAACGAGAGATGGCATTTCGTGGCGAGTTGGCGAAATCTACAAAGGCCAACCTCGCCCAGGATGCGTTACGATTAGCCAACGAAGTAGGTGATACTCCGCCTGCGGGTTGCCTTTGAAACAGTATCGATGGGTTTTTCTGGTATCTGGTTATTGCCTCCTGCTTGGCGGCGGGATGCTGTTCGGTGACTGGCTTTCTCGGGAACTCGCGATCGATATAAGACCATCAAACGAACCGACCATTCATTTGATGGTTATTTTAGCTGTAGTGACGTTCGTGGTAGCGTCTTGCATTCCATTCGTTCCTGGCGCGGAGATTGGTTTCGCGTTGCTCGTTTTGTTCGGTGGAAAGGTGGCGTTACTTGTTTATACGAGCATGGTGAGCGCGCTACTGCTGGCGTATGCAATCGGCATACTCGTCCCGCTTGATCGACTTGCTTCATTGTTTCGATGGGCGGGTCTGAGGAAAGCTTATTCATTGACCGAGACGCTCGCCGATACGCCACCGTCATTGAGAGCTGAGCTTCTGCTGTCGCATAGCCCCAGGATGTTCGCGAGATTTCTGCTGAAGTATCGCGACGCGCTGTTGGTGGTGTTGTTTAATCTTCCTGGGAACTCGGTGCTAGGTGGCGGGGGAGGGATCGCGTTTACCGCCGGAGTCAGTGGATTGTTCCGATTCCCGGGCTTCTTGTCGGCAGTGCTTGTCGCGGTTGCTCCTGTTCCGTTGATTTTCGCTTTTTCTCATCTGCTCTGAGGCTGTGGCGAGGCGATTGGTTACAGAGACTGTAGACTGACTGGAGGTGCGTCCACGAGGCCGTCGAGTGGTGGCAGGCGGATCGGACGGAATCCGCGTCAAACGAAAAGCAAAATGTCTGCGAGCCAACTTTGCTAATATGACACTCCCAATGATCGGCACTCCGCCGACAGATCCAGAAGGGAGAATGCCAATATGCCACGTTACCTGCATCAATTCGCGTATTCGTCCGATTCGATCAAAGGGATGGTCGCCACACCACAAGACCGCCGAAAGGCAGCGAAAAAAATAATCACCGCTGCTGGTGGCAAGTTGCTCGATATGTATTTTTGTTTTGGAAAATACGACGGTATCGCTATCTCTGAATTTCCAACGCAGTCTGATGTTGCGTCGGTTGCGCTCACGCTTGGTTCGAGTGGCGCCTTCTCGAAAATCCATACAACTGTGCTGATTGGAATGGACGAAGCTATGGAAGCGATGCAGAAGGCGAGGGATTTGACTGGTAAGTTCGCACCACCGAACGAGTAGTCTGGCGGCTGCGCGGGGCATACGAAGGCTGGCTACTCGACGCGATACCGCCGCACCCAGTTCTCGCCTTTGTCGGACGTGATCGTTAGCCCAAGTCGCTCCTTTAGCGTGTAGCTTGTGGTCCCGCGAACGGTATGACATTACCGACACACAATTCGGAGAGACTTCAGCGACGCGATGCAGTCGGGTCAATTGACCAGAGAAGGCTTGGTGTGGCGAGGATAGTGGAGCTGGATCCTCGGTTACTGGACGAAATTGTGGCTCGGTGAGAAGCGAATAGTCGCAGGAATACAAAGCCTGCAATCGAGAACTTACTCGCGCACCGTGTGAATCGAAATAATAACCAAAAAAAATCATGTGAAATGAACGCTTGTCGTTTGGCCACCCTTAACGGAGGTGTGCGATGACAGGGTTCGATGCTCGCGTAGAGATCCAGAAGGTCGCCGCAGACGATGGATGGTCCGTATATGGGTGTCCGGAAAGGACGGTCATCCGAAAAGGACGGTCCCGTGTCTTGAAAGGGCGCTGCCTACCCCCGGTCCCCAGCGAGGCTGAATGGTGCGCCGGAAAACGTTCGATTGCGAATCGAAACTTCAAGCGGATTAATGCTTTCGCCGACAGTCACAGCTTCGGCTGGCTACCCGATGGACATCAAAAGAGGTCACCGTGGTCGAACTTTAGGAGGTCAACGCACGGTCGGAGCGTAGCCGCTCGGCCATCAAGTCGACGAAAGCACGCACCTTGGCCGAAGCGTAGCGCCCTTCACGGTGCACGATGTGTATCGGTCGCGGTGGCGGTTCGAATTCCTCGAGCACGATTTTCAACTTGCCCGTGGCAACCTGCGGAGCGATCTGGTAGGAGAACAGTCGGGTGACGCCGAAGCTTTCGATCGCGGCCTCGATCGCGGCGTCATTGGTCGTTACGGTAAGCCGCGGCGAGATGCGCAAGGTGCGGGTACCGCTCGATGTCTGGAAGCGCCAATCGATGGCGTTACCGCCCGCACTGGATGCGACGATCGAATGGTCGAGCAGGTCCCGGGGCGTCCGGGGTACACCGTGGCGCTCAAGATAACGTGGCGAGGCACACACGACGATTCGCACCGATCCTGCGCGCAGCGCGCGCATGCTGGAGTCGGGCAACTCGCCGATGCGCACGCCGACATCCAGTCCCTCCTCGAGCAGGTTGACGATCCGATCCACGAACAATGCGGAGACCGACGCGCGCGGATAGCGCTCCAGGTATTCGGTAATACCGGGCATTACGTACATGCGCCCGAACAGCAGGGGTGCGGTGACGGCCAGGAGGCCGCGCGGCTCGGAATTGACGCCTGCTGCGGCTTCATCAGCTGCTTCCACGTCTGAGAGAATGCGCCGCACATCTTCCAGGTAGCGTTCTCCGGCCTCGGTGGTGCGCACGTACCGCGTAGTGCGATTGAAGAGTTTGACGCCGATCCGCTCCTCGAGTGCCGCCACCGCCCGGGTAACCGCCGGCGGTGACATGTTCAGTCGCCGCGCACCGGCGGCGAAGCCCTTCTCCTCGGCCACGGCTACGAACACGTTCATCAAGTGCAGGCGATCCATTTGTCATTCCATAAAATGGAATAATAAATTGTAGTTTTTGATTATTCTTCTTGCAAGTGGAATTTGGCACAGTACGTTCACCCGCCGCGCATGGGGCGCTGCGGAGTAGATCGAAACCGCTTCAACAGGAGAATCCAGATGAACCGCATCAACGTTGTTACCCTCGATAACGCCACCCCCGAGCAGAAGGCTTTGCTAGATGCCATCCAATCGAAACTCGGCATGGTGCCGAATTTCCTCAAGGTCTTCGCCAATTCACCGGTAGCTTTGCGCGCCTTTCTTGGCCTGCACGGCGTCGCCGGCGAAGGCAGCCTGGACCCGCAGACTCGCGAGCGTATCGCTCTTGCGCTGGCGCAGCAGAACTCGTGCCAGTACTGCTTGTCGGCGCACACCGCCATTGGTCGCAAGGCAGGCCTCGACGGTGAGGAGATCCTGACAAATCGCGCCGGCAGCAGCCGGGATGCAAAGGCCGCCGCCGCAGTGAGGTTCGCCCGCGCACTCGCCGAGCACAACGGCGAGGTTACCAACGCGGAACTCGTCGAGGTCCGCGATGCCGGCTACAGCGATGCGGAGATCGTGGAGATCATCACCCACGTGGGAATGAACATACTTACCAACATCGTGGGCAAGGCCAGTCGAGTGGAGATCGACTTCCCCAAGGTCGAGCTAAAGACCGCCGCATAGAACCGAAAGGCACTGAGGCTGCCGGTGCGACGTGAAACCGGCAGTCTTTAGCGCCGACCGGCTGAAGTTTGCCGAAACACGCACAGTCAAGCGGGAGCAGATGCATGGCACACAGGTTTGCAGAGATCGCGTTTACCGATTCGGTCCGCGAGGTTCAACAGGCGTTCGGCAGCCGGACCGCCTACGCAGCCATGGACGAGGGTGCGGATTCCAATCACATGTTGAACGCGCGCGAGGCCGATTTCATCGAAGCTCGCGACAGCTTCTACATGGCGAGCGTGAGCGAAACCGGTTGGCCCTACGTGCAGCATCGAGGCGGGCCGAGAGGATTCGCACGGGTTCTCGATGAGCGAACATTGGGCTTTGCCGATTACCGCGGTAATCGCCAGTACGTGAGCGTTGGCAATTTGAGAAAAGACGATCGCGTTGCGTTGTTCTTCATGGACTATCCGAAACGCACCCGCCTCAAGGTGCTCGGCCGCGTGCGGCTGATCGGACCGGACGAACTCGAACTGATGGCTGCGCTGGAGTCGCCTGACTATCGGGCACCAGTCGAGCGCGGCTTCCTGATCCACGTCGAAGCCTTCGATTGGAACTGCCCGCAACACATCACACCGCGGTACGCGGAGTCCGAGATCGAGGCGCTCATGGCGCCGTTGGTCGAGGAGAACCGGGTCTTGAAAGCGGCGCGAAGCGATGCCGCTGTGGTGCCGGCGGTGCTCGGCGACGGCCCGCTGGATTTGATCATCTCCGGCGTACGCCAGCTCACACCGCGGATCCGCGCGTACGAACTGCGCGACCCGAACGGCGGGGAGCTTCCCGCGGTCGAGGCGGGCGCGCACCTCAAGGTACCGGTTCGACTGGCCGACGGCAAGACTGCCGTTCGCCACTACTCGATTTGCTCGAACCCGGCACGCCGCGATGCCTACGAGATCACGGTCCTGCGCGAGGATGAAGGCAGCGGCGGCTCGCGCGCCGTGCACGAGCTGTTCGCTATCGGTCTGCGCCTGCGCTGCGAGCTGCCGCAGAACCGTTTTCGCCTGCACACCGACGCACGCCCGGCCGTGCTCATCGCCGGCGGCATCGGTATCACCCCGATCAAGGCAATGGCCCAGACGCTTGCGGCTCGCGGGAACGACATGCAACTGCACTACGCCGGCCGGAGCGGATCGGAGATGGCCTTTCTATACTGGCTGCAGCGCGTGTTTGCCGACGTCGTAAAAATCTACCGCGCCGCCGACGGCGAGCGTATGAACATCGAACGAATCTTGTCCACCGCGCCGAACGGCGCTCTCTTCTATGTCTGCGGGCCAGCCCGTCTGATCGATGCTGTTATCGATACCGCCAAGGCGCTGAACATTGGTCCGGAACGCATTCGCTTCGAGCGTTTCGCGGTCGACGTTATTCCCGGATCAAGACCGATCGAGCTCGAGCTGCGTCGTTCCGGCAAGCGACTGCGGGTCGCCGCCAATCAGAGCATCCTCGACGCCATGCTGGAAGCAGGCATAGATGCGCCTTTCAGCTGTCGAGTCGGCACCTGCAAGACCTGCAAGGTAAAGGTGCTGGCTGGCGAGCCCGAGCACCGGGATTCGGCCCTGTCGGTTGTCGAGCGGGAGGATTACGGGCTGATATGTCCGTGTGTCTCGCGCGCCAGGAGCGATCACCTGGCTCTCGACATATAGATTTACAGATCCATTCACGAGGAGATCGACGATGTAAGAGTACACCGGACACCCACACCGGACGGACACCCACACCACCCACACCGGACACCCAAATAGATATCCAAAAGGTGTGAAAACCTGATTAAGAGCGATGACCGAATTGAGAATGCGAAGAAACCAGACCGAGAAGTGGCCAAAGACGTGTGAGACAGACCGACGTATCGGCTTCAACGGAACGAATCGTCGTCGCCAGGCGCACAAAGGACTCGGCAGTCGCCGATGGGAACGACACCCGGGGTCATCGGGTTTCGCTACGTTGGCAGAATTGCCGGTCGGTATAACGCACGACAGGCGCCGGCGCCACGAAGCCATTTTCGTTTCAGATTCCGGCAAAGTATCGCAAGGCGATCCTCAGGCCCGATGGCGGTGGGGAAGCGAGTCTCGAGGGCGTGGGTTGCCTTTAGCCAGGCATCGGTTGGTATGGCGAGGCGTTGCAGCAGCGGCGGAGCAGTCTCGGGGATATATCCTGGCTTGTCCTCACGCATGGCGCGCCCGGTCCATTCGATAAGCTCGGCGTAGTCGGCTAGCGCGAACGGTATGGCGGCCTCGGGCTTGGTGTTTCCGAGATAGCCGGCAAATGGCAGCAGATCGGCCTGTGCAGGTGAGTCCGATCCGATCAACGCTTCGGGCGAGTTAGCATCCCGGTCGAAATCGACCGATGGCGCGATGCCAAGCCGCTCCTGGATACTGGTGAAATCGGAGGACTCCGGGGTATCGGCCATGCCGGCGCGGATGGGATTGAGATCCACGTAAGCCATGCAGGAGAGCAGTGCGGTATCGTCGAGCAGGGCCTGGCAGCGGAACCGCCCCTCCCAGAAGCGTCCCTTGCAGCGGTCCTCGGCGTTGGCGAGGCGGGCGATGTGTTCGTTCAGACAGCGCATGAACCAACTGATATCGGCCAGGCGCTCTCGCCAGGTGGAGACCACCTCGTCGATGGCGGCGAGTTCGGCATCGAGGAGCGATTCGCCGGCGACGAGGCGCTGAACCAGCGGGGGTCCCGCGAACAGGGAGCGCCAGCGGTCGATGATCTCGTCACGTGACCACGCCCCCGCCCGATCGGCATCGACGCGCAGGACGACGTGGAAGTGATTGCTCATCACCGCGTAGGCGGCGACGTCGATGGCGAAGACGGCGGCGAGTTGCTTGATGCGCGAGACGATCCAGCCGCGGCGATGCTCGAAGTTACGCCCGCTGGCGTGGTCCTCGCCGCACAGGAAGGCGCGGCGCACGCAGCGGGAGACGCAGTGGTAGTAGGGCGTGGCGTCGAGCGAGACGAGTTCCCTTCGTGCCCGGGTCATGGAGTAATCCTTTATCGTGATGATTCGAAAAGGCTATGGCGAATAATCAACGACGTCAATACCTAGGTGCCCTGAAAAAGCCGCGATCCGGAATACCTGGACGATAGAGCCGGTGGAGGTTCTGAGCGCGGATATCCCGGCGCCGTATGGGTATCACGGCGCGCGGCGCGCCGAACCGGATCTCGGGAGACGACGTGTTTTCGGCAGCGGATCACCAAGGTGGTGCACTTGCTAGTCGTCTGCGCGCCGGATCACGTCGAGGGACTGTGGAATGAGACCTGGAGCGTGCCGGGAGGATTTCAGGTCAAGCCGAGAGTCGAGGGCCCTGCGTTGCTTGAAGGTGGCCTTGTGAAACTGACAGAGAAGTATCTGTGGTGGCGGGATACTTGGCGAACGGTGGTCGTCTATAGCAGAAGTGCCAGTAGTTGGGTGGTGTCAGATATTTTGTGTGTGAGCCGGTTGCGTGATTACTCATCGACTCGAAATCGGTCACCGAATTGTATCGCGAACTGGGACTTGGCCGACGCCCAGG
>JAUIEZ010000182.1 GCA_030429665.1 Gammaproteobacteria bacterium
GTACCGGCGTCATGATCGGCGCCGGTATTTTCGCGTTGACGGGCCAGATTGCGGAATTGGCGGGACCGCCATTTCCGATCGCCTTTATCGCCGGCGCCGCCGTTACCGCATTCAGCGCCTATAGCTACATCAAGATGTCGAATGCCTGGCCGTCGTCGGGCGGAATCGCCATGATTCTCCGCAAATGCTACGGTCCGGGCGCGGTCGCCGCCAGCGCCGCGCTGCTGATGGCGCTCAGCATGGTTATCGCGGAAAGCCTGGTCGCGAGGACCTTTGCGACCTATGTGCTGCGGCCATTCGATATCTCGGGCGGACCGCTTATTCCGATCTTGGCTGTTGGCGTGATTGTTTTCGCTTTCCTCGTCAATATCGCCGGTAATCGCTCGATCGGCCTCTTCTCGATTGGCATGGCGGCGATCAAGATCGGCGGTATCGCGCTTTTCGGAATTGCCGCTCTCTGGTCGAGCGGTTTTCAGTTCGCCGCCGCTTCCACGGCCGACTCGTCTTTCACGGCAATAGGCTTTATTGCCTCTGTCGCATTCGCCATCCTAGCGTTCAAGGGTTTCACGACCATCACGAACAGCGGCGCCGAAATTACCGACCCGCATCACAACGTCGGCCGGGCTATCATGATTTCGATTGCGCTGTGCGCAGTGATCTACCTGCTGGTCGCAAC
This sequence comes from Gammaproteobacteria bacterium, assembly GCA_030429665.1. GTDB lineage: Bacteria > Pseudomonadota > Gammaproteobacteria > Arenicellales > CAJQKF01 > BQJD01. Next base: position 677 of record JAUIEZ010000182.1, read on the forward strand.
AGGCGTCGGTTCGAGCCTCACCATAGACGAAATTGTGGCGGCACGTGACTACTCCCTGGCCGAGGCCGCCGAACCGGCGTTAGGCCGAATCGGTTTTCTTCTTACCGTCTTGCTGGCCGCCGTCGCGACAGTCTCGGGAGTCCTCGCCAGCGTATTCGCGGTGTCCAGAATGCTGGCCATGCTCACGGACATGAAGATGATCCCCCATAGTCATTTCGGAATGCCCGGCTCAATTCAGCGTCACACGCTTGTCTACACCGTCGTGATTGCCTCGACGCTGGCCATATTCTTCGACCTCAGCAGGATCGCCTCGCTGGGGGCGTTCTTCTACCTCGTGATGGACATACTCGTGCACTGGGGCGTCTACCGATTCATGCGGCGAAAAATCAATGCATCCGCGCCTACCCTGTTGGCTGCGCTAGCTTTGGATACACTGGTCCTCGCCGCTTTCACGGCGACGAAGTGGCAGACCGATCCGATCATCGTCGTCTACGCCGTGGTCGGTATCGCAACGGTTTTTTTCCTCGAGCGAATGTATCTCTCGCGCTGGATTGTGCGACAAGAGGAGCACGATTGACCGATGGCGGGCAACAACCCATCCATTGATCGAAACCGTGCAGGCGTGGCGAGGCCGAGCGTCGAGAGTTCGCCGGCGCGGTCAAATGAATGACCACGCCGGAGACGTTTTCCTCGTCGGTCGAATAGCCGCACAAGCCACGGCCACCGCGCCCCCTGGTCCCACCGTTCAACGGTGGTGGGGAAATCACTTACTTCGACAAGAGCCCTTTTTTCGTCTGTAGCCAGCGCACGAACGCGACTACCTGTTGGGCCTCCACTTCGGAAATACCACCGATCGCGGGCATATCTCCGAAAGACCAGTGGTGTTGTTTCGCGCCGTGGAGTATTGCGCGCTCTATCGCGGCATCTGAATGGTGCGATGGTACATAGTATTCGTGGATAAGCGGCGGACCCTTCTCGGTCCCGCCGCCTTCTGCACCATGACACTCGACACATTTTGACTCAAAAGTGCTCCAGCCGCGCCCCAGCGAAAACGGGACGTCGAGATGCTCGGATGCCGATGCATCAATTGCCGATAAAAGCATGACCGTCGAAACGGCGAACCGAACGCAACAGCGGCGAAAAATAAGCGTTTGGGCGGTTGTCATTGAAATACTCCGTCAGCGTGGGTCACCTGTGGATTCGCTTCTTGATCGATCCACCGAATACTTTGTTCGGGTACTGGCTGACGCATCATTGCTGCACCCCGAGAACCTGCAGCAATTCCTGATACGGACGGTACCCGGGAATCATCAGTCCGTTCGGCAGGATGATGGCCGGCGTGCCGTTCACACCGAGTTCGACGCCCAGGTTGTAACCGGCCTCCACGAGGTCTGCCCGGTCGCAGTCGGTATTGGACGGTTGAAAATCGCTTTGGGACTTGGCGGCGGTCATCTGTGCGGCAGGATCCTCGGCGCACCAGACCGAACGGATCTCGTCGGACCCGGGGCCCTCCGGCCCGCTTCTCGGGAATGGCAGGTAACGAACGGTTACCCCTGCCGACTGAAGTTCTGGAACTTCCGCGTGAAGACGCCTGCAATACGGGCAGATCGTATCCGTAAAAACGTCGAGCACCGCTTGCTCCTCCCCCGACGCCGGGAAAATCACCTTGTCCTCGTTTGAGAACTGCGACAGCTTTTCGCGCCGCATCTCGGCAAGGCGCAACTCGGTGAGATTTTCCCCGGACTCCAGGTCAATCATCTCGCCGAGGATCAAGTAGCGGCCGCTGTCGTCAAGATAGAAGTACCGCGGGCCGGCCTCGACGCCGAGAATTCCCGCAATCGGTGTCGATTCCGGATCCCCGACAGGTGTTCCCGCAGAGACCAGCCGCTCGAGACGCGCCTTCACCGCCGCGTTTTCGGCAGGTGCCGACACCTCCTCCAGGCTGATGGGTATCCCCGTCTCGGCGTCGTCCGGGTAAGCATTCGCCCAGGTACCATACTTTTCTTCCGGCCACAGCGATTGGACATACGCGATCACCGAGGCAATTTCGCGAGCGCTGAGCTTATCCTTGAAACCGGGCATGCTGCCCCCGAACTTTGCCCCTCCTTCCAGGATTGTACGCACCAGCGTCTTTATATCGTGGTGCCACGTATGCGCCGATCCGTTGAGCGGCGGCGGCGGCAAGTTGCCCTCATCGTCGCGCTTCTGCCAATTCGAGGTGCCTTTACCGGCCTCGAGATGACAGGTGATGCAATTTTGCCGGTAAACCCGTTCGCCATCGGCGGCCAAGTCGTCCGAATACCATCGATCAGTTGCCGATGGTGCGGCAACGCTGTACATCGCGGCTATTATCGCCGCTATTGTGAGAATGTGCTTGCGTTTCATGATCTTTCCCAGGTTGAATCTTGCACGGCGCTACGCAGACGCAATACCCGTCGGGGCAAGTCGTCAGGCGTTCGTCACCGTTCGGATTTTGGAGCTGCTCGAGCAACGTTGACGCACATCGACCACGTCGAGCCAAGCGGTATCATTGCTGAAGCCGGCGATTAAAAACCGCCTAGGGTATTGGCTAGACGAGCGACCGAACGGCCGGGAGGGTGGAGTTACGGGGAGGCGGAGTCGGAGGCGCACTGGGGGGTACGCTAAAGCTCCGGTCGTGAAAAAGGGTTAGCGGCTCCGCGCCATTACAGTAGCGAGAAACGCTTGGCTCTGCCGCGAGCAAACCGCCCGTGCTCGCCACGCAATGCCTGAAACTACAAATATCGACCAGTGAGCAGGGCGCACTGTTGCCGGTATCTGGCAGAACACCCGCAGTACAACGATAATGAGAATCTTCCAGCGACTCGGGCAGCGAGGCCGCCGCCGCATGCCATGTTGTAGCCGCCTGGATCACATTGGCCCAAACCAGCGATACCACAAGGAGAAACTTCAGTATCTTCCCGAGCGTCGGCACGAATTTAGTGCAAGGCATTCGCTTTAGCCGGTTCAATAACGCCTGAAGACACGGGTACTCCTGTACTCGTTAAAAGCCAGGACGTCATATTTGTCCACGCGTCCGGTTTCCATCCCCGGGGAACCGTGCGGCATGCCGGGAACCGCGAGTCCGACGACGTCGGGTTCGTTCTCAAGAAGCTCCTTGATATCGGCCGCCGGAACGTGTCCCTCGATGACATATCCATTCACCCGCGCCGTGTGGCACGAATAGAGTCGCTCCGGTACGCCAAGTTCCCGCTTCTTGGAATCAACATCCCTGCGGTTGGCGACTGTGACCGCGAAGCCGTTGTCTTCGAGATGATCCACCCACTCGGCACAGCAGCCACAGGTTGGGCTCTTGTAGACAGTCACGCTGGCAAAGGCGTTCTGAGTTTGGCCGTCAAAATTCCCGAACCAGAAAAAAGCTGCCACGGCCGTCGCGACGAGTAGAACACTGACAATTGTGATTTTTCGTAGCCCGCCTTTCCTGCGCGAAGCTTTCGTAGCCGAGATTTTCTGGCGACGTTTCTTGGTCATCAGTTCGAGGATGCGAGCCTGACGCGTAGCTTCGAACTCCTCTGCCTGTTCATTTTTCAGGCAGAGAAAATCCACCGCTTAACCACGTTACGATATTGAAAAACGGTGTCGATGTCAAAGCGTCGATTCCGCGGGCAGGCACGCTTCGAGACCTTTTCATCCAAAATCGCGTTCAAATAAATTGACAACAGTTAATGCTGGCTTGGGGCCACTGCGTCTAGAATTTCCGCCTTCTAATGCAAATAAAAAAGTTTTGTTCGCCGACCATGAGACGAGTTATCGCGAGTTGGGCCGTTCTGGCCTTCCTCGTCGTCAACGTTCATCTGACCATCGCACACGCTTTCGCTTCGGCGTCGTTGGGCGAGCACGGATCGTCAACGATCGGCGAGATCTCAGCGTCGGAACACACGGCCGGTCATTGCCAAAACCACCAAAATGATTTCGAGAGCGCTGCTGCCGACAACACGGACGATGACCATCGCTCAGGCATAGCCTGCAAGGTCGCATGCATGGCGATCGCCGACTTCAACGTTCCCATCCCGATATTCCTGAAGCAGCGACTCGAATCCAACGCTTTCGTGTTAACGAAGCTCCCGCGCTGGCATTCGATCGATCACCGACCCCTCATACGCCCGCCTTTCATCGGCTGATACCCGGCCCAAATGGGGCCCGTCTATAGCGATTGTTGAGCCGTCGGTGCGATGGCTCAGCGGATACCGACTTCGCGCTTCGATCCGCGCGAACCCAGCCGAGAAGGAAAACTACGTGAGCAAAAATCAAACCGCGCTGCCGCGACTTGTCGCAGCGGCAAGTTGTGCAGTATTCATCGTACTAGCCGCATCGATGACTTCGAGCGCGAACCCGGTCGATCCCGAGGTTCATTCGGGGGTTTCAACCTATCGAAGCGAATTCAACGGGCAAATGATTCCGCTGGATGCGTCGCTTCCCTGGCGCGACCGATTTACTCCCGAAGGCGCCTTTGACGAGCGGTTCACGCTGGCCGGGATCGAGAACCAACGAGTCGCATCGGCTTCGAGCACGGAGCCCGCCGCCGCAACCGGCGACACCTCCACACTCGATGCTCGCGGCACCGTTCAGGATATCCGGCCCGACGCCGGAAAGCTCAAGATAGAGCACGGCCCGATCGACCGGCACGGCATGCCCGCCATGACCATGATGTTCAATCTGGCCGACCCCGCGATGGCGAACGGTCTTTCCAAAGGAGATGAAATCGAGTTCAACGTTGACATGGGCGCGTCGGGTTTCACGATCACCCAAATACGAAACGCGGGTACTTCTCGATGAGCGGTACAAAACCGAAGCGCGCCCTTGCCGGAACCTTGATACTGGCCGCAACTATCCTCGCAACCGGCTGCACGACGATACCGAAGGATCAGGGTCGATCCGACATTCAGTCGATCGTGGATGAAAAAATTGGAGCCGGCGGGTTGGAGTTGCCGACGCTTGATACCGGAATCGGCATGAGCGAAGAAGAAACGACGCGCCTCCTCGCTTTTCCTCTATCCCTAAAGGATGCGGAGCGAATCGCTCTGTACCGGAATCCGCAAGTCCGCTCGAAACTTGCAAACGTCGGACTACGGGAAGCGGACTTTGCCCAGGCCGGGCGGCTGCGAAACCCGGGGTTCAGTTTCTCTCGTTTCTCGTCCCAGGATTACGAGGCCACCACGTTGTTCGACATTGGCGGATTGCTGCTCATGCCCTTGAGACGCAAAGTGGCGGCGAGAGAACTGGACATCGCCACCTACCGGGCGGCGAGCGACGTAATCAACCATGTGGCCAGCAGTCGCCGAGCGTGGATCGAAGCCGTGGCGGAAGCCCATAAGACCCGATTGATGGAACAGGCGCTGGAGTCATTGGAAGCTGCGAACGAGTTGATTCGACAAATGACCGCTATCGGACACAGCAGCCGTCGGGAGGCCGCGCAATCCGAGCTTGCACTTGTGGAGTTTCGGGCAATGCTGAGTCGCCAGCGCGTCGAGGAAACGAATCGGCGCGAGGCGTTGATTCGGCAACTCGGTCTGTACGGCTCCGACGCAAGTCTTCTGACGCTGCCCGAGCGGTTGGAGTCGCTGCCAGGCGAACAGGTCGACTATAAGGAAGTCGCAAAGTCCGCGGTTGCGAATCGAATCGATGTCGAGGTCGCACGCGAAACGATCGAGGCGCTCGCCACCAATCTCAAGCTCACAAAAGCATCGCCCTTCCTCAACGTGCTTGAATTGGGACCGGTCCTGGAGAGATCGGAAGGCGAGACCGAGCGAGGCTTCGAGATCGAACTGGTGCTTCCCCTCTTCGACTGGGGTGGTATCAAGAACGAGCGAGCACGGATCACGTATTTGCAAGCGGTGGCAGACGCCGAATACACAGCCATCACGGCTGCTTCCGAAGCCCGCGAGGCGCTAAACGCGTACCGGCGCGCGTGGGACGTCGCCAATGTCTACGAAGAGCGCGTTCTGCCGTTGCAGGACTATATCAATGAGCAGGAACTTCTACGCTACAACGGAATGTTGATCAGCGTGTTCGATCTGCTTGCCAACGCTCGACGGGCGCTGAATACACGTATCGAGGCGGTTGACCGGCTGCGCGACTACTGGCTGGCCGACAACAGACTTCGACAAGTACTGATAACCGGGGGCGGAATACCAGTAAGCCTCGGGGCGGCTTTGGCATCTGCGCCCGACGATGCCGCAGCCGGACACTGATCACCAAGGAATTACCATGACCACGAGAAGAGAATTCATATACGGCGCTGGCGCCTCGATACTCGGTGCCGGACTGGTTGCGCGAAGCGCACTCGCGGCGCTGCCGGAGTCTCCAAGCACCGACCTGGCTACCATGCAGCCGCCATCCGAACCGTCACAAGGCAGGCACTACCATCCGGTGGTCACGCTCAACGGCTGGTCGCTGCCCTGGCGTATGAACAACGGCTGGAAGGAATATCATTTAACAGCGGAACCCGTTGAACGCGAATTCGCACCCGGAATGACGGCCCGGCTCTGGGGTTACAACGGCCAATCTCCGGGACCCACGATCGAGTGCGTCGAGGGCGACAAGGTCCGCATCTTCGTCACCAACCGCCTGCCGGAACACACGACCATACACTGGCACGGCATTTTGTTGCCGAGCGGCATGGACGGCGTGGGTGGCCTGACGCAGCCGCACATACCACCTGGAAAGACGTACGTCTACGAGTTCGAGGCGAAACACAGCGGCACCTTCATGTATCACCCCCATGCGGACGAAATGGTGCAAATGGCGATGGGCATGATGGGTTTCTTCGTGGTTCATCCGAGGGACCCGGAGTTCATGAAGGTGGATCGTGATTTCTGCTTTCTCATGTCCGCATACGACATCGAGCCTGGGACCATGACGCCTCGTGTCAACACGATGCTCGACTTCAACCTGTGGACCTGGAACAGCCGGGTGTTTCCCGGAATCGATCATCTGGTTTGCCGGGAAGGAGACCGTGTGCGTGTGCGGATGGGCAATCTCACCATGACCAATCATCCGATTCATGTTCACGGCCTTACCTTTGAGGTCGCAGGCACCGACGGCGGCTGGGTTCGCAAAGAAGCCCGATGGCCCGAGGTGACCGTGGATATCGCCATCGGGCAGATGCGCGCCATCGAGTTCGACGCGGTTCCTGCCGGCGACTGGGCGATGCACTGCCACAAGTCCCACCACACCATGAACGCCATGGGCCATGACGTACCCAACATGATCGGCGTCGACCAGCGACCGGTTGCCGAGAGCCTGCGCAAGCTGCTGCCGGGCTACATGGTGATGGGTGAACGCGGCATGGCAGATATGGGCGAGATGGTGATGCCGCTGCCGGAAAATACCCTGCCCATGATGACGGGCACGGGCCCTTTCGGCCCCATTGAAATGGGCGGGATGTTCACCGTGCTCAAGATTCGCAAGGACCAGCGTCCCGGCGATTATACCGACCCCGGATGGTACAACCACCCCCCGGGAACCGTCTGTTTCGAATACACGTCAGCTTGAGATCTATTCTCAAACCTTTCCCAAAGGAGATTTTCATGACAACCAAGTACATCGTGCCGGCCACGCTGGCGATCATCATGACAATTGGCGCGTCGGCTACCTACGGGCATACGGGTGAAACACACGCGGAGCGCTCGTATGATCCCGTGAACAACGAGTTCGGCGCCTACGAGCCGAATATCAAACCCGACCGCGTGATCGAGGTGACCATGGACGACAATATGCGCTTCGAGCCCGCTTCCATCGAAGTTTCCAAAGGCGACGTTCTCGAGTTCCGGGTACGGAACGCCGGT